>JAEZJA010000104.1 GCA_023415895.1 Bacillota bacterium | reverse complement strand
ACGACCGTCCTCCTGACGCATGATGGTAGGCGACTTCAGTATGCTCAGATTGGATGCAACCGCATCCATGATCTCGTCATCCAACGTGGTTTCATAAAGAGTGTCGGTAAACTGCCGGGTCTGCTCGCGCAGGGATGGATATGCCTTCTCCCAATAGTTGCAGACATTCTCAATGGAATTGTATTGTGTTGAATACCACGGCTTATAGCCGGGCAGTTTTTCGGGCTCCTCCTTTTTGCAGGAACAGGAGCAGCTGCAGCCGCCTTCTTCAACCTCAACGCCCAAACGAAGATCGGAATTCGGCACATACCATGCAAATCTTATGGAAATTGTGCGTGATTCTCCTGCTTTGAGAGAAACCGGGACATAAAGGCTTCCTCCGGGGCTCTGGCGATCATCCGATTCGGAATAGGGCTGATTATCAACAAGATCACCATTTTCAATGTGTTTCCAGACATTCATCATGTCGTCAAACATGAAGCCGCGGAACCAGCATGGGTCGACAGCGGTACCGGGCTCGTCGCACTCAAAGGCGAACCAGCCGCGGTCGAATTCTCTGCCTTCCTCGGGTGTAAATTGCAGAACAATACCTTTATCGGTTCTATAAACGCGATTTTTTCCGCCTTTACGGAATTTTGGCGAGAGGAATGAGTTGCAATGAAAGGAAAACACGAGGTCTAACGGGTGGTCCGTGCGATTGGTCAGGGTGTATTCAACAGCGGCTACAGGCAGGCAGGAATCGTTTGTGTTGTTAGGAATAAAAGGACTCCAACCAGTTACTTCGGCCGAAACAGGAAGTTCATCATCTTCCAAATGAGCAGTACCAAAAGGGAATTCGGATGAAAATGAACAATTCTTGAAACGTGGAAGTCCGTAGCATTTGCCGTGCAGACCGTTTCCTCCGCCACCCTGACGGTAAATTTTCCATCCCGGCACCTGACCTTCCAAAACGACAGCAGTCCGACGGCTTTCTCCCTTTACGCTAATTGCGGAAAAAATGTAGGGTTCATTAAAAACTTCCGGGCGATGGTACAGCGAAAAATGGGAGAAAGCACCGGTTCCTTCTAAGCAGAACATGCCCGCGCCGGTACCCCCGAGGGGGTACGCGACATAGCGGTTCTGTTCGTCTTTGTATGTTCTCGCTTTCATAGCAAACTCCTTCAGATATACATAGTATACAGCATTATTCTTTGGTATGATTCTCGGCATTCTTTTTGTTTTTCAGATAGAAGACCACAAAGACTGCGCCGCCGGCCACAACTAGCACACCCAGAATAATCAGGGGAATCACAAAGCCAGGCATACCGCTGGGTCTGGTTAATACGATATCATCCGCATCGGTAGCAGATGTTTGCGTCTCGGTCTCGGTTGTACTGACTGTGGTTGATTTTGTAGTGGTCGTCTCGGCAGCGGTCGTTGTAGTCGCAGCCTCGGTTGGAGCCTTGGTCGTCGGGGCAGGGGCGCTTCCTTTTTCGACTACTTTCAGATTATCGAAGGTTGCGTTGGAATGCCAGCCGAGGTAGCCGATTTTTCCGGAGTCAAAGGTCTTGTCGTTGAATTCCAGCATGAACGCGCCGTCAACAAAGACGGTGTATTTGCCATTATCTACACAGACCTTCATCTGATGATCGCCGCCGGCCAGTCCATGGCGTAAGGATTCCACACCGGCGAGATACCCATCGTAGTAACGGGAAGCCTTCACAAGCCGATTGTCAAAATCGTATGTAAACGAATAACCCTGGTAGCCATTCTGATCGTCGGCCCCACCGAATATAGCAAGGCCGGCATTACCTTTGGTGACGTTGAATGTTGTTTCAACGCTGAACACTTTTGAGGTAATAGTCTTTTCATTAACAATGAACTGATCGTTCTTGGTGGAAGGAGCCTTTACCTTGAGCATGCCGTCTGCTGCAGTGAAAACGGTAGACTCGCTGGGAGTGGACCATGAGCTGCTAAGGCTGTCGAAGCCTTCGGAAAGAAGAGATGAGCCCTCACTTAACTGTGAGAAGAGCGTATAATCATCCGCCAGAGGGGAGATCTTCAGGTTGTCAAACTTGACCTCGGACCGATAGGAGCCTAATCCGATCAAGCCGTCCTCATAATCGTCACCATACGTCATGGCTCCAATATAGGTATCGTTTGCATAAACCGCAACACCATCCTTGCAAACGGCCAGCTTTGCGCGGAATGTAGCGTTGGCTGTGTCTTCGTAAAGGTCAAAGCCACGCATCCATCCGTTGTCGGCATAGGGAGCGAAGAAGCAGCCTTTCACAAGGTTCGGATAGAAAACGATCGAATAGGATGTGCTGTAGGGAGCGGATGCGTCCTGCGTGCGATAAAGAATCGACGGAGCGCCATCGTTTCTGTTCACGACCGTGATATCGACTTCAACTGTGAAATTCTTATATTTACGGTCTTTCAGCATTACGCCTGCGTCGCCCTCGCTTTGCTTGAGCAGAAGAGAACCATCCTTCACCAAGGCCATTGCAGCCGTGGTGTCAAAATCGCTCAGAGACGCGCTCTCAAAATTATTGGAGTACTCGGAGCCTGCTGCCGACGCGTAACTGACCCCTGTGGGGATGAGGATGGACAGCGATAGCAGCGTCGCAACAATCTTTTTAATGGTTTTATTCATTGCAGATCCTCCTAAACAAATTATATTACTGCTTCTGAAACAAACACCGGGCGAACAAATAGTCCACCCGGTGTTGATGGCTTCAAAAACTAGTTCTTCTTTTTCGCAACCAGAACGCCGGCACCGGATATCACGGCAAGCAGAATGATAGGCAGAGCAACAGGTGCGCCTGTTGTGGGGTTCTTGGATTTCGCCGTGGTCGTGGGGTTGTTCTTAGCGGTTGTGGTTGTAGTTGTGGGTTTGTTTGTCGCAGGAGGAGTCACGTCATCTTCAGCCTTATAGCTGACTTTGAAGTTGTCGAGCGTAGCTTTCGCGTTCCAGCCCAGATAACCGGCTTTACCGCTCGCTTCGCTATCGCCTGCATAACCCATAACCAGAACATCGTCGATGAAGCAGTAATAGTTGGCACCATTCACATAAACCTTCATGTGGTGAGTGCCTTGTTCCAGAGCATAGGGCTTCGCAATAACAGGCAGCTCGTAGCCAGGGGTATAACGGGAAATCTTGACGCATGTGCCGTCATACGTGAAGGTGTATCCGGTAAACTTTTCTTCCTCGTTCACAGCACCGTTGATCACGATACCCACATTGCCTTCGGCATAATTGAAATCAGTTTCAACGCAATACTGCTCAGCATCGATGTCAAAATTTTTCAGAGCATATTGATCTCCTTCGGTTCCGGTAAAGGCCATTGCGCCATCGGCAACAGCAATTTTATCAGGTGTGCTGATGGTCCAGCTGTCATCCGCGGTGGCAAAATCATCGGTGACCTTAGCGTCGCCAAGCTTGAACATATCAATCTTCGCATCATCGGCAAGAGGCGTAACTTCCAGATTGTCGTATGCAACTTCAGCCGTCCATGCGCCCAGGCCTACATAGCCTTCCGTATAGTCGTTGCCGTCGGGGTTGTATGCGTTGTAAGTTCCGCAATAGTTGCCGTTCGCATAGATAGAAACGGAACCGTCAATCACAGTTAACGCGATGTGGAATGTCTCGGATGTGCTGTTTGATTGCTCACTTGTATTGTAAAACTCAAGGTTACTGATAAAGTCAAGCTTCGCATCGGAGTACGGGAAATAGCAGCCCTTGATGCGATCCGGATTCAAATTTTCAAAAACGCTGTTGTAGCAACCGGCAAAAGGATCGGCGCTATTCTGAACGCGGAACAACATGGCGGGTGTGCCAAGGCCGTAGTTGTTAGTGACAGTTATGTCGGCTTCCATGGTAAAGTTCTTAAACTTCGCAATCTTCAGAACGACTGCCTGGTCTCCTTTGTTGCCTTCGATCAGTAACTGACCATCTTCGATAGACGCTGTAGCTTTGGTTAAATCGAAGTCGTCGAGCGCTGCTTCGCTGGAGAAATCGTTTGTGTACTTTTCCGTTGCAAGAGTCGCATCGGCTGCACTATCTGCGGATGCCGATATGACGCAAGCCGTCAAC
>JAEZJA010000238.1 GCA_023415895.1 Bacillota bacterium | reverse complement strand
GAAGGGGGATGGGGCATGTATAAGGCACGTAGATTAACAGGCAACAAAGTGAAAAAGTGGGTTTTGGGAAATCAAAAAAAGCATGGAATCATTCCTTCCATTATCATGTACACGCTTTTGTTTGGATTGGGTTTTGTATTTATCTACCCACTGCTGTCAATCTTTTCTACCAGTACGAAAAACATCTATGACTTGGTAAATCCCATGGTCAAATGGGTTCCGGAGACATTTTACTGGGAGAATTTTGCGAAGGCATACCGCGTCATGGGTGGTATGAAGGTGGTTATCCAATCGCTTATTCTGATGGGACTGCTGGCTTTGATCCAGACGCTGGTCGCCGCGTGGACGGGATATGGTCTGGCGAAGTTCACTACCTGGGGAAAAAGCATTGTCATGGCTTTTATTATCGCGATGTTTTTGATTCCATCCGATTTGTTGTTTCTTCCGCAATCCGTTCTCTACAACACCTATAAAATCAACGATTCTCTTTTGCCTGTGATTTTGCCCACTCTGTTTGGGCAAGGCCTGAAAAGCACGGTGTTCATCTTCATTTTCTATCAATTTTTCAGGTTATCGCCCAAATCCTTGGATGAAGCTGCGCAGATAGACGGAGCGGGATATTACAAGACGTTCTGGTCGATCAATCTGCATATGGCGACTCCGGCCATCGTTGTTTCATCTATCTTGTCCTTTGTTTGGAACTGGAATGATACGGACACGGCAGGGCGCTACTTTGGACGCAGCTTCAAAACGCTGGCACTGGCATTGGCGGAATTTAAGACGGCGTATGCGAGTCAGTTCCCGTTTGACAACAAAAACAACCCGCTTCTTCGTATGAATGAAGGCGTGGAGATGGCCGGTACAATACTTTCCATCATTCCTCTGATCATTCTGTATTTGATCCTGGAAAGAAAATTAGTGGAAAGCATTGATCGCACGGGTATAACAGGAGAATAGAAAAACAGGAGTTGCCTTACAGCAACCCCTGTTTACGAAATCCAATCAGTTCCAGCCGGTAACGGATTTAATCTTCTCAATGAGGATATCGGCACGATCGCGATGTGCTTTCTTGTTCGGATGTCCACCCGATCCTTTTTCACCGACAGAATCGTTAATATTCGCCAGAGGAACGTAGCAGGCCTTCCCATCGTCCTTGTTGAACGCCTCAACACCGGCGGCCGCCGCATCGTGCAACTTACTGTTCATCATGCCGTAGCACCAGAAAATATAGGCGTTGGGATAAGCCTTGCGAACCTGCTGCAGGAAGGATAACACACCCTGTTCAAATTCCCCGCTGGTTACGCCGCCGTTTTGATCGTTGGTACCCGCATTAATCACCACAACGTCCGCTTGCCACTTCGAATAATCCCATTTGGATTTATCGTTCATAGAAGTGTATCCAAACATCTGCGGCAATTGATCAATCTTTTTCATATCGTTACCGACGCAATCCTTCACAATGCCTTTTCCGCCGGCGGCAATGTATCTCGCGTCTGCGTTGAAATACTCGGCTATGTACGCGCCATAGGTGTTCAGGCCGTCCTGCTCCGAGGTTATAAAAGAATTGTTGCTAGGCGAGCCAATGTTGCCATAACCTGTTGTAATCGAATCGCCGATAAACTCGATTTTCCGTTCAGGCAGTGGGTCTGGTTTGAGAAATTCCGGTTTTTTACCTTTTACATCGGATTCCAGAACAACGTTCGATGCCGCAAGCTGACAGCCACTGGTTTCCGTTGTCTTCACAACCCGGACGGTATGCTCCCCATATTCAAGCCCTTCACAGAGAGTCACAACCTGCGTTTTGTTGATTTTAACCCGGCGGCTATCGGTTTTATCCACAATTACCTGTACATACGGATAATTGATGGGGTCTGATTCAGCCGTTGCCAGCTTGATTTTTGTTCCTGTACCTTTGAAACGATATTCAAATCCGGAATTCGTCCAGTTCATATAAACATTTTTTGCAGCGAATGTAAGTCGGCCGAAGAATACCGCATTTTCATCGGAAAGACTGCCCTCAACCGTTTGAAGAGAATCGCTGACTTGTGAACCGGCGGATTCACCGGAGAATACACCGGACGGGTTAGCGCAGGCAGTCAACGACAACATGCCCGCGGCGAGGAGGTAGGAAATAAAGCGCCTTTTAGACATAAGAACATCCCTTTCATCATCATCTAAGATGGATAGTATCATGTCACCCTATTCTTGTAAAGCGAAACAAACATGGACTAATTTGGCTTTAAACTCATGCATTGGTGAATTGGTAAGTTTAATTTTTACAAGTATTTGCGAAAAATTATCCTTGATTGTTATGGAAACCGCCTTAGATGTGACTTGAAAGTGTTCAGTAAAAATGAACGTACAAGTTAATATAAATAAGAGACAAATATTATTTTGTGCATATTCGCATAAAACCGAGAATGAAATTCTACACAGAAAAAGGAAGGAGTGTACGGATAAAATGGATACCATACGAGCTATTTTCGATAAGGTTTGGAATGGAATAGACCTGAATAAGGATGATGCGGTAGCCCTGCTGCGCATCGATGCAAAATCATCAGACTTCTATGAGCTGTTGGCCACAGCCAATCAGCTATCGCGGCAGGAATATCATAACAAAGGGTATATATTTGCGCAGATAGGGTTGAACGCACAGCCCTGCTCAGGCAACTGCAGCTTCTGTTCATTAGCGGAAAAGAATTTTGTTGTTGATAACTGTTTTCAGCTATCATCGGAGCAGGTGCTACAAGAGTGCATACAGATTGCACAACAAGGGATTTCTGATCTCTTTTTAATGACCACGGCGGACTATTCCTTTAGGGAATTTCTGAATATAGGTAGGTTGGTACGCAAGACGATTGATCCCTCTATTCGGTTGATCGCGAATATCGGTGATTTTGATCTTGATAAAGCGAGTCAGCTGAAGGAATGCGGTTTCGTGGGAGCGTATCATATTCATCGCTTGCGCGAAGGAATTGATACTGAAATCCCGCCTGAGCAGCGCATAGTAACCATGAATGCCATCAAGGAGGCCGGTTTGGATCTTTATTATTGTGTTGAGCCGATAGGACCCGAACACACCTATGAGGAACTGGCTGATGAAATGTTGCGAGCGAGAGATTACGGCGTGGATGTCATGGCTTCGATGCGCAGAACGCCGGTTTTCGGAACGCCTTTAGAAAACAAAGGCACCATCACACTTCTGGAACTGACAAAAGTTGTAGCTGTGACACGATTGGTAACCCGCCCGAAACGCTCAATGAATGTGCATGAGCCTACCGAAATGGCAATGCTGGCTGGCGTAAATCAATTGTACGCGGAATATGGAACGAACCCTCGCGACAAGGCGGATAAAACCGAACTTGGTAGAGGTTTGAATGTTGATCGAGTGCGGAATATGTTGTTGAATGCGGAGTATACATTGTAAACATTATTTTCTGTAAAGAAGAATCGACTCATATTGAATTCGTAGCACTATCCGAAATAAGCAATTAACAGGTTTAAAATTATAGGAACAGGTGATATAATGAAGTGTTGGAGAACTGTGCTGGCATGGCTGCTCGTGCTCGTAATGATAACAAGCGCGGCATGTACGGGGCATAAACCTGCTGAATCAGATTTATCAGGCGGAGAGGAGTCTACTATGAGTACAAGCAATATCGGTAGTACGGGGAATGCGAGCGGCACGGGCACCGTCGACAGCGCGGCCGGTACAGATGTCGCCAACAGCACGATTAGTGCAAGCAATACCACTGGCGTAAGCAGCGTGGTCAATCAAAGCAGCGAAACAAGCACGACACAGCCCACGGCTGACAATACATTTAAAAACCCCATGTCTTCAAAAGGTGCGGATCCTTTCGTCACGTATTATGATGGTTATTATTACTGTGTATTCACATTGGGCGACAGGATTACAATTTATCGCAGCACTACTTTGAAAAAACTGCTTATGCAGGACTTCAAGAAGGTCTATACGGCGGGCAAGGAAGTACAATCCTGCATTTGGGCCCCTGAGATGTATCGTATCGGCAACCGGTGGTATATCTATTCCAGTGGAGCGACATCCGGCAACGATTTCAACTCTATACGGATGTTCTGTCTTGAATCCGTTACGGATGATCCCTTTGGTGAATATGTGTTCAAAGGATTTACAGACAGCAAGTTATACGCCATTGACCAGACCGTCTATTATGATGAGGAAGCTCAGAAGCAGTATATTGCCTATGTTACCGTAACCGCGCAGCTTGGAAACGCGATTTATATCGCTGAAATGGACAACCCATGGACGATTGGAGAAAAACGCGCACTCATCAGTACCGCCAAATATCCATGGGAAATTCGCAAAGGGCATATCAACGAAGCACCCTTCTTCTTAAAGAAAGATGATAAGCTCTTCATCATTTATTCCGCCAACCATACGGATTCAGTGGATTATTGCTTGGGAAGGCTTGATTACAAGGGCGGCGATTTGGTTAAAACGGACTCTTGGGAGAAGTACACCAAGGCAGTGTTCAAGAGCAGTGACAAGCTGTTTTCGGTCGGACACTGCTCCATATTCCAGTCACCGGACAAAACGGAATATTGGATTGCCTATCATGCCCGTACGAGCCCTTATGATACAAACCGCCGTCTTTGCATTCAGAAGTTTACGTTTGACGAAAACGGGTACCCGGATTTCGGCACGCCAATTGCCGATGTGTATATGACACCACCCTCCGGTGAATAACCGAGGATCCTGAGGGAGATCCAAAAAGACCGGGAGAAGCTCGTGGCTTGGAAGATCGCAGGATATTTTCAACAGCAAGTTTGTCGAGAGGACTCGTATAGACGAGCCCTCTCGATTTTTATAAGGCCAGGTTTGTTCGTGCAGTGGCTGTTTGGTTTCATGCTTTTGCAACTTGTATTCTTCCTAAACTGCATTTTAACGCCAAAACGAGAAATGCTAGTGGTATTCGCTTTGCGCCCAGTCTGAGAAATCAGATCGGGCGTTTTTTTGGTTTGCCACGCATGACGCTTAACTAGGCGGTGAAAGTCCGCTATAGGGGCTGGCACGGTTCGCATACGGTAAGTAATCCGTGAGGATACTCACAGATAGAGAGTTCGATCTGTCTCCACCACAACAAACAAATCCGAACCACCGTCGAATCTTTACGATTGGCGAAGCATTCGGATTTGTTCTGTTTTTAGAAGAGTTATAGGCTGAGTTACACTTATGTTACATCAAAGATAATATAAAATTTATGGGCAGATTGTTTTTGATAACATGTAATATTAGTGAATAAGAATAACCAAGAAGCTCCGGCGGACGTAAGGCAGTCGGAGCTATTATTTTGTATCAAGCGCATGTGTCGCCAATCCGAGACATCTGAGATCGGAGCGAAAATCTCTTCCACAAAGCTATTCCAAGACATAAGGTTCTATTCTGAAAAGAATATCAAGCATCGGAGTAAAAGCGGCCGAACTATACTCCACCGGTACAAC
>JAEZJA010000271.1 GCA_023415895.1 Bacillota bacterium | reverse complement strand
TTGCTGAGTATGCAACATATATATAAATTTAGTATACACAAAGATCGAGATATTGCAAGAGAAGAAGCATGGATAATCCGAATGGGGATGTAACAAAATTACATAGTTATGTAACACCAGAGGCTTTCCGTAGTCCTCTCTGATATGGTATAGTGAAAACCAGATAAGCCTCGGGAACATTTACAAAAAGGAGAGAGCGTTATGCTTCAAAAGACACCCCCGATGGGATGGAATTCCTGGAATACGTTTGGTTCCAAGATCAGCGAAGAGCTGATACTCAGTACTGCGGATATCATGGTGGAGTCCGGCCTGCGTGATGCCGGGTACATTTATCTGGTGATTGATGACTGCTGGGCGGAGCTTTCACGTGGTGAAGATCATCGTCTGGTTCCCAGCAAGGAAAAATTCCCTCGCGGCATGAAGTTTGTGGCGGATTATGTCCATAGCAAGGGACTCAAATTCGGCATGTATTCCTGTGTGGGAACGTTGACCTGCGCCGGATATCCCTCCAGCTTCGGCTATGAGTTTTTGGATGCGCAGACCTTTGCCGAGTGGGGTGTGGATTATCTCAAACACGATTTCTGCTTCAAGCCGACGCATCAGCAGGGGCACCTGCTGTATAAGCGCATGGGCGCTGCACTGGCCAACTGTGGACGCGATATTCTCTTCAGCGCCTGCAGCTGGGGCTCTGAAGACACCAAGAGCTGGATTAAATCAACGGGTGCCTGTATGTGGCGTTCGACCGGCGATATCACCGACTCCTGGGCATCCATCAAGGATCTGGCCTTCCGTCAGGTCGAACTGCAGCCTTATAACGGCATGAACTGCTACAACGATATGGACATGCTCGTCGTGGGCATGGGCGGCAAGGGCAACGTCGGGCTTACGGGCTGCACGACCGAAGAATACCGCACGCACTATTCGCTGTGGGCCATTTTGAATTCACCTCTGATGATCGGGTGTGATGTGCGCAATATGTCTGCCGAGACCAAGGAAATCCTGATGAACCCCGAAGTGATTGCCATCAACCAGGACGTGTCCGGACGCCAGCCCTATCGTGTGGTCTACGATGCCGAGCAGATGGTGTGGGTCAAGCTGTTGGACAACGGTGAGTTCGCGATTGGTCTGTTCAACATGAAGGATTCATCTTCGCAAATGCACCTGATGTGGGCGGATATCGGCATCGACAAGCACTGTGGCAAGGCCTTTGCTCTGCGTGATGTGTGGAAGCATGAGGATATAGGGACTTTTGATGATATGTATTGGTCGCCTATTCTGGGTGCGCATGAATGCATGCTGCTGCGCGGCAAGCTGGTAGACGCACGCTGATGGCTGCGTGTATGAAATGTGGGCGCGATCTGACGGCGGACGAGGTGGGAATCTACAAGCGCCTTGTTAACCGTGGCGCGACCACGTATTTGTGCAAGGCCTGTCTGTCCGCACATTTCGGCTGCACACAGACACAGATCGATGAAAAAATTGAACATTTCCGTGCGATGGGCTGTACGCTGTTTGCCCCCAAAAGCAGCGCAGAACATTGCTCGGAATCATAAGGAACGTCGCAAAATCCACCGGTTACAACCCGGTGGATTTTGTGCTTGAGTCAGGGACTTCCGCCTAAATTCAGCCTTGACGTTTTGGGTGGATAAGTCTATGATGGAAGTAATGGAAACTCTTTGGCAGTGATCGTATGCTTTTTCGGGTTTCGTTTCGGGCACCACTCGCTTCTGTCTGTTTTTCGGGTTATTCATGGAATGACAATAAAAATGGGAGGCAGCACGATGCAACAGGAAATCGTTCGCTCAGGAAAGCTGCTCGATGACAAGGGCATGCTGGCGCAGAAGGGCTATGCCAAATCCCTTCTGATGGACTACGACCGGGGGGATATCCGGGCGGGAAAGCTGCGCATTAAAGAATGGGACTATTATCTCGTTACCTGTGATGATTTTGCTCTGGCACTGACGCTTGATGACAATTCGTATATGGGAATGGTCAGCGCTTCATTCCTGGATTTTCGCAATAAGTGCGAGAAAACCTCGAGTGTCATTCTCCCGCTGACCCGCGGCAGGATCGGTATGCCATCGAGTTCGGCGGTGGGGGACTGCGAATTTAAAAATGACAGAGTATCCATTTCTTTTGTGCATACCGAACAAGGGCGGCATCTGCACATTCATTACAAAAAATTTGATGGCACCTCCTCACTTCGTGCGGATATTGACCTGACCGAAGAGCCGTGCGATTCCATGGTGATTGCGACGCCCTTCCAAGAGAATCCCAAAGCGTTTTACTATAATCAGAAGATCGTCGGCATGAAGGCCAGCGGTCAGGTCAAATACAACGGACAGTGGTATACCTTTGAGCCAGGCAATGCCTTTGGGCTGCTCGACTGGGGACGGGGCGTGTGGACCTATGACAACACCTGGTACTGGTCGGCAGGTCAGGGGATGGCCGAGGGCAAGGTGTTCGGTTTCAATCTGGGCTACGGCTTCGGCGATACCCGCTGCGCCAGCGAAAACATGCTGTTTTATGACGGTGTGGCCAGCAAGCTCGAGCAGGTGACCTTCCACATCCCCCAGAGCATTCAGGGCAAGGACGATTATCTCAGCCCCTGGACGTTTTCCTCCTCCGACCGTCGCTTTGAGATGGCGTTTACACCGATACTCGACCGCAGCGCCAAGCTGTCCCTCGGTATTCTGTGCAGCGATCAGCATCAGGTGTTCGGCCGTTTCACAGGCAAAGCCGTGCTGGATGACGGCCGGGAGATCGAGATCAAGGATTTTCTCGGCTTTGCCGAGAAAGTGCGTAACAAGTGGTAAATGAATAGAAAAAAGGGGCGTGCAGTTTTCACTGTACGTCCCTTTTACATGCAACTAGCCGATCAGCTCTTTGTTGAGCGCCCTCAGCTTTTCTGCCGGGAGCTTGACAACCATTCGATCATAGGTAATCAGGCCGTTGAGTTCATCCTCCACATCGGTGAGTTGGGTGTAAACGGTTGCGCTCAGTCCCTTGCGGCGGGCGGGCAGAATCTCCTTTTGGTACAGCCGTTCAAAGGCCGTCCAAAGATCATCGGTACTGGTAAAACGCTTGTAGCCGAAATCCTTGTCGTTGAAGCAGTGTCCGTCAACCCGGTAATTGTAGCCGCCGAACTCGGACAGCACCACCGCCCGCCCCAGCTTATCAGGGCGGTATTTGTAAGGCTTGAAATAGACATGCAGGCTCTGGATATCGCCGATTTTCTGGTCGTGCCAGCCGCTGGCATGGTCAATGGTGCGGGTGGCATCTTTGGCTAGTATACGGCGTACGGCCTCGGCGGCGTCAAATTGACCCCAGCCCTCGTTGAAGGGCACCCACATGGCAATGCAGACACAATTGTATAGATGATCGATCATCTCATCCAGTTCGGTGTAATATTGCTCGCGTCCCCTGGCATCCCCCCGGGCGAAACGGTTGTATTGGTTATCCTTTGTATGAATCCCCGTTGCCAGCGGCACAGTAACGGTGATGGTGGAATAGTCTTCGCCTCCGTTGACCATGTCCTGCCACACGAGCATGCCCAAACGGTCACAGTGGTAATACCAGCGGGCAGGCTCCACCTTGATATGCTTGCGCAGCATGTTGAAGCCCATGCTCTTGGCCGTCGTGATGTCAAAGATCATCGCTTCGTCCGACGGGGGGGTCAGCAGTCCGTCTGCATAATAGCCCTGATCAAGCAGGCCGCTGTGGAAATAGGGTTGGTTATTGAGAAACAGGCGGCGCATGCCCTGCTCATCGGTGCCGACGGAGAATTTGCGCATGCCAAAATAGCTCAGCACCCTATCGTCCTGCATGGTAATCGACAGATCATAGAGATGCGGGTGTTCGGGTGTCCAGGGGATAAACTCGGGGAGGGGGATGCGAACAGCCTCGTTGGAGGAAAAACACACTTCCTGACCCGCTGTTTGGGCACGGCAGGGATAGCTTGCGTCGGCAAGCACAGTCAGCTCCACGGCACTTTCATCAAACAAAGGGGTGATGCGCAGCGAGCGGATGTAGGCGGCGGGGACGCTTTCCATCCACACGCTCTGCCAGATGCCGCTTTGTGCCGTATA
>JAEZJA010000244.1 GCA_023415895.1 Bacillota bacterium | reverse complement strand
TGCGTGCTCATATTCTCAAAGCATATCTTTTTTGTGCAGGAAAAAAGCAACCGCGCCCATGCTGACGACGGACAAGACAATGGGGAACCAGAAATACTGATCGAAGGGCAGATTGGCGACGTTCATTCCGTAAAAGCTGGTAATGATCGTCGGAATGGAAATCACGATCGTGATAGAGGCCAACACTTTCATCACGATGTTCAGATTGTTGCTGATAACCGAAGCAAAAGCATCCATTGTGCCCGACAAAATGTTCAGATAAATGCTGGACATTTCAATCGCCTGTTTGATTTCGATCAGAACATCCTCCAGAAGATCCTGATCCTCTTCATACAGCTTGATGTAGCGGCCGCGCATAATCTTCTCCAGCGTGGTTTCATCCGCCTTGAGTGAGGTGGAGAAGTAGACAAGAGATTTTTGCAGATCGAGCAGCTGGGTCAGTTCCTTGTTCTTCATGGATTTACGCAGCAGTCTTTCCAACTGGTTGGATACCTTGTCAATCTGCTTGAGGTATTGCAGAAAGCGCGTCGCCGCGCGCAGCACAATGTAGAGAACAAATTGCGTTTTCAGGGAGGTCTGAACATTTTTCACGATTCCCTCGGCAAAATCCGTAATGATGCCGTTTTCATGAAGCGAAACCGTGATGACGTTGGTTTGCGTCACCAGAATGCCGATGGGCATTGTGGAATAAATCACACCCGAGTCGTTTTTTTCGGCTACCGGCGTGTCAATAATGATCAGCGTCGTGCCATCCTCGCATTCCACGCGGGAGGATTCCTCTTCATCCAACGCCGCGCGAAGAAAATCGGGCTGCAGAGAAAAGCGGGAGATCAACTGGTTGATTTCCTTCTCATCCGGATCGACAACATCAATCCAGCAGGCATCCTCTAGCTCCTCGATTTCACGAATACGGCCATTCACCGTTTTGTAATAACGAAGCATTTGCGCATACCCCTTTCCCAGGGCATGCTATCCGCAAAGACGGCTTGCCCCGGTATGTAATTTGTAGTCAGGACATAATCGATCAGGGTCAGGGCTCACCGTTTCCACCTCCAACAAATCAGCGTCAACAAGAAATTGAATCTGAACACATTATAGCACAGTCAAGGCGGAATGCAAGAGAGAATCGCCGATAAACGCTAGAAATCGTCGCTCGTCGCACTTGGGCGGCATATTTCGTCGAATATCGCTAATTATTGCCGATTCAGCCCTTCTTTTTGTTCTTAAATGATGTTTCATGACCAACCTGTCACCCCTTGTTTCTAGTCTGTCCATCCTGCGGCACAAACCATCTATACCGAGAAAAAGAATGGATACTTGCCGTTTACCATAACTGCCCCTTGCTCCCCGCTCCTGCCCGTGGTACAATAGAGGCAGAAAAATCCATACCAATGAATACATTTTACGGAGGGATTTTATGCTCATCAAACAGCTTTCGGTCTTCCTGGAAAATAAATCGGGTCGTCTGGCGGAGATTACCGCGATTATCGCTGACGCCGGCATCGATATCCGCGCTCTGTCCATTGCCGATACCACCAACTTCGGTATTCTGCGTTTGATTGTTGACAAGCCGGATGAAGCCGAGCAAGCTCTCAAAAAAGCGGGTCTGACCGTCTCGCTCACCAAGGTCATTGCCATCGGAATTCCCGACACTCCGGGCGGTTTTGCCTCTGCGATGAAGTGCCTGTCCCAAGCCGGTATAGGTATCGAGTATATGTATGCCTTCATTTCGCGCAGCGAGGGACGTGCGTGCGTGATTCTGCGTGCCGAGAACAACGAATCCGCTCTTGCCACCTTAGAGGAGAACAACATTGAGATCCTGACCGACGAGGTGATTTATTCACTGTAATTGGCTGTCGGCTTTGAGGTGAGCTTATGAACATCGAGCAATACTGGGACGATGTGCTCCGACAGCGGGAATGCCGTTTACCGGAATATTTCTGGAATGATGCGCATATTGACTGGCCATGCACGAACGAGCGCTTTACGGTAAAGGAATTTATCAAAGTCAATTGTCTATACCCTGGTGATTGGGATGGCCGCGTGGAAAAAACAATTGCATCAGGAAACAGGCTTATCACAGTCGCCCATGTATTCTCGGCAGATCACGCAGCCTCGTTTCACGTTACATCGTTTTTTGCACTTAAAGAAGACCGGATCCTTTCACTTGAAGAATACTGGACCGATGATGGCCCGCCGCCTGCATGGCGGGTCGAGATGAAGGTCGGAAAACCCATCCGATAAGGCTCTTCATAAACTCCCTTTCATAAAGACAGCACGCCGAACTGGATGTCACTCCGTTTCGGCGTGCTGTCTTTATGAAAGGTCATGAAAGACTCGATAAGCTGTCGGCATCCTTGCGTGGGAGAGCTTTATCGGAATGATACGCGACACAGGTGTTTTTTCCGCCGCCCTTTGCCTGATACAAGGCTTCATCCGCGTGCGCATACAGTTCATCAAACGTTTTGCCGTCATCAGGATACAGCGCGACACCGACGCTGACGGTCATCACCAAACCGGGGTTATCCTCAAAGCGAATGGTATGTACCGCCGTATTAAGCTCCTTTGCTTTTCGCATGGCCGCTTCGGGGCGGGAAATGTTTTTTTGAAAGAAGACAAATTCATCTCCGCCAACGCGTCCCAACACATCAGTGGAACGGGAGATATCCTGCATACAGTCCGCCACTCTGGACAACAACGTATCCCCATGCATATGCCCGAAGCTGTCATTGACCCGTTTAAAATTATCCACATCCAGCAAAAGCAGCGCGTGCTGATGACCTTGCCCTTCCTGACTCTCGAGAAATTCGGTGATATGCTGTTTGGTTGTTCCTTTATTATACAATTTGCTGAGCGAGTCCCGTTCCGCCCGGAACAGCATGTCGAGTTCCTTGGTCTTCTGGCTTGAAATGTCCTTGACATACGCGATACATTTAATGTCTCGTGTGTAAACATCCTCCACCAAATGCATCGTGCAGACCACCCAGAGCAGGCTGCCGTCCCTGCGCGTCTGGCGATATTCCAAGGAAGCCTCGGTCACACCGCCGGCAAATGCCGTCAACAGCTTTTGGCAATCAAAGGTGCGCAAAAACTTAGTTTTATCCTCCGGGTGTACCCCCTGGTCAGCAAAGCTGTGCAGCATGTCCGAATACACATGTGTCGGCTGAATACCGAACAGGGCATACCAACCCTCATTGCCTTTACTAAAACGATTCTTTGTCAGATTGATCTTATAAATGAACATCGCGTTATGCAAGATCGCATCGCGATATTGGTGCTCTTTGACGAACCGCTCCTGCGATGCGCGCTGCTCATGAATATCTTCGACGACCCCCACCGCACGGATGGGCTGGTGCTGTTCATCGTATATGTTCGTCAGCTTGATACTGCACCATCGGTATTCCTCTTCGAAAAGGCGGATCAGTGCCGTACAGCTGGCCGATGTGTTCCCGTCGCATATCTCCTGATATGTCTGCTTGCATTCGGCAATCGAATCCGGATGGATCAGGCCCGAAGTAAACAGTGTTGTGGATGTCTGCTCGATCACGGAGGAAAGTCCACAGGGAAAAGCGGCCTTGTTGGTCAGAACCAGCCTGTCGCATTGCAGATCGATTTCGATCACCATCGATTCCAGCTGCTCCAGCGCTATCCGGTAACGTACTTCGCAGATATGCAGCTGTTCTTCCGCCTTTTTGTATTCGGTAATATCGGTCATCAGGCAGCAGCAACACCGATCTGGCTCATCACCAATCAGCCTTGCCTGTAATAAGTACCAGACAACCTCCCCGCTGCACGTCCGAAAGAGGCATTCCTGCCGCACGATTTCAGAGGAGGCTGCGCACAGCGCGTCCAACAGGTCAGCATAAGCCCCCTGATCCATCAGCTCGGAAAAGCGGTCGTGCTTTTCCTCTGCCACCCGCTCCCGGGAGTATCCCAGCTTGCGCAGGAATCCCTCACTGAGAAAGGAGAATTTCCCCTGTTCATCCGCAGAAAATACCACAGCATCGCACACCAAGCCGGAAAATAGGGTATCAAAATGCTCAACACGAACAACGTTCTTGATGCAGCTGGTTTCCTCCATATGGTAACCGCCCTCCGTCGGCTGAAGGCCAACTTAATATAATGGCTTGTACATTCCTTGAGTTCTATTTTACTACCAAGGATTGACAAAATCAATAGATTTTTAGTACATTTTGCCATTATTTCCACGGAGGTGGTGAAATTATTAGGAGGTTGCCGTTTGTGTTGGTTGTAAGTTTGTAGTCTCAGACAGGGATTGAGTCTCGTCGCTTTCCGTAACATCCGATTCTGACTCACCCGCTGCTGTGGTGGCTGCCCCCTTCTCATCCGTCACACTAACCAGCATCCAGCCGTCGCTCTCCGTTCGATTGACGGTATACAGCTTGAAATACTCAGCCATATCGGGGGTCGGATCAACCTGGTTGCCCTTTTCATCACGTCCGATTTTGGACTCGAGAACAAACCCGACACGGATCACCATCGAATTGCCCTTTTTCTTGAGTGTATCGAATACGGGCACATACATGGTCGAGGAGCTGGAGATAGGCACATGATAGCAGTTGGCGACTGCGTCATATTCCACAGTAAAGCTGAGTCCCGGCTCCCCAATCGAGTGATGCTCAATAACCGCATCCGGTCCAAACAGGGCTTCATACGAAGCTTCAATTTCGCTGATGGGGATCAGCATACGCCCCAGATCATCCAGTTCATACAAACTCACGCTGGTGTTTTCGCGCAGTTCCCGAATACGTTCGGCCTCGGTGACCCGCCAGACAGCGGCCAATAGAGGAGCGTCCTGTTGTGTATTGTTGATATCGGTAAAGGGTGAGGGATCATATTGAAGCACGGGACTTAAAAAATCCTTGAGTTCGGTGCGCAGGGCTGTGTCATCCTGTGACTTCTCGATCGCCTGTATGGCCAGCGCCACAAGAGATATCAAACCGACTGCCGCCAGAATCAGAACAACCAGGCCCAACAAAGAAGCAAACCGGTGGCTGCCCCGGCGGCGTCCTCCGGATGTAGTGCGCCGGGAAGACACCGGAGCTGTAACAGCCTCCCGCACGGGGGGAGGCGCCGCTGCCGTCGGATTGCCATTGTCCTTCCCGTCTGCGCCCTTTTTATAATCCGGCGTGGCACTGCCCTCCGGCTTTTTTGCCGGCAGGTCTGCCGAATCGGGCTGGCCAACCTGCTGCTCGACTTTCTTCCATTCGCTCACAACCATTGCCTCCTATCGAATCTGTCCGCTGCCGTGGACAACATATTTCACCGTCGTCAGTTCCTGCAATCCCATAGGGCCTCGCGCGTGCAGCTTTTGCGTGGAAATACCAATTTCGGCGCCCATACCGAATTCGCCGCCGTCCGTAAAACGGGTAGAGGCGTTGACATAGACCGCCGCCGCATCCACCTGCGCCGTAAAGGACTCAGCCGCTTCATAGCTGTCGGTCACGATGCATTCGCTGTGTCCCGTCCCATACGTTGTGATATGCTCGACCGCTTCAGCGAGGGAGGAAACCACACGCACCGCCATAATGTAATCCAGATATTCCGTGGCCCAATCCTCGGCCGTCGCCTCACGGATACGGGGGTCGTTCAGCAGCGCGCACGTGCGCTCGCAGCCGCGAAGCTCCACCCCCGCCTGCATCAGGGCCTCTGCCAGCCGGGGAAGCATGCGCTGTGCCGCCGACTCGTGAATCAGCAGCGTTTCCGCCGCGTTGCACACCGACGGACGGGAGGTTTTTGCGTTGACTGCAATGGCGACCGCCATATCTTCCTGCGCCAAGGCATCCACATAGATGTGACAATTGCCCACGCCCGTTTCTATAACCGGCACCGTGGAGTTTTCCACAACCGCCCGGATGAGACCCGCTCCGCCGCGGGGAATCAATACATCAATAAAGCCGCGCAGCCGCATCATCTCTGCCGCTGTTTCTCTGGAGGTATCCTCCACCAGCTGTACGGCATCAGCAGGCATGGCTGCCGCCTTCAAGCCTTCGCGCAGCGCGTTGGCAATCGCCATGTTGGATTGCAGCGCTTCTTTGCCTCCCCGCAGAATCACGGCATTGCCGGCCTTGAGGCAGAGCGCCGCGGCGTCGGAGGTCACGTTGGGACGCGCCTCATAAATAATGCCGACCACGCCAAGAGGGACTCGTGTTTTTTGTATGCGCAGACCATTGGGGCGAACACTGCCGTCAATCACTTCTCCCACCGGGTCACGCAGCGCCGCCACATCGCGGATTCCCTGCGCCATGCCCTCAATACGGGCGTGTGTCAGCGTTAAGCGATCGAGCAGGGACGGTGTCATACCACCGGCAGCCGCGGCCTCACGATCCAGCTTGTTGTGTTCAAGGATCCCCCCGCTGTTATCCAGCAGGGCCTGCGCCATGCATTCCAGTGCTTGATTCTTTTGTGCAGCCGATGCGACTGCCAAAAAGCGCGAAGCCGCCTTGGCACGCGTCCCCATCTCTTTAAGCATACGATGCCTTCTTTCTATTCGTGATCGTTCTCGGGTGTCTATATACCTGCGGCAAAAACCGTTCCCACCTGCTTGCCGTCAAACACATCGTACAGGCGCAGCGGATTCTTTCCATTCATAATCACCGTCGGGATACCGTCCGCGGCCGCCAGTTCGGCAGCGTTGAGCTTGGTAATCATGCCGCCCGTGCCTCTGGCCGAGCCTGCTCCGCTGGCACCTTTACGCAGCGACTCATCGATCGTCTCCACCAGAGGAATAAAGGTTGCCGTTTCATCCGAACGGGGATCGGCCGTATACAGGCCGTCAATATCCGTCAGCAGGACGAGTGCGTCCGCCTTGGAAAGGGAGGCCACGACTGCCGACAGCGTATCGTTGTCTCCAAACTCAATCTCTTCGGTGGCGACGGTGTCGTTTTCGTTGACAATGGGCACAGCGCCGAATTCCAGCAGGCAGGCGATCGTATTGATGACATTTCTCTTGCGTTGATCGTCCTCAACCACATCGCGTGTCAGCAGCACCTGGGCCGTTGTATGGCCGAACTCGGAAAACAGCTTGTCATAGCAATACATCAGCTCACACTGCCCCACGGCAGCCGCCGCCTGTTTTCCGCCGATATCGTGTGGGCGCTCCTTGAGACCCAAATGCCCCGCTCCCACGCCGATGGCGCCCGAAGTCACGAGGACAATCTCCCGCCCCGAATTCTTGACATCCGAAAGCACACGCACCAGCACCTCGATACGCCGCAGATTCAGCCGTCCATTCTCATATGTAAGGGTGGAAGTCCCCACCTTGACGACGATTCGTTTAGCCTGTGTCAGTTGCTGTAGAGTACGCGCCAGCGTCTCTTGTGGTTTGTCCAAACCGGCCACTTCCTTCATTTCGATCATTCTACCACGCCCACGAGGCGCATATCGCCATTATAAATCATTATAAAATATATTTTCAGCCGATGCAAGCAATATCCTATCAAAACAAACCGCTGCTGTTACACGCCCTGTCAGAGTGTCACAAAGCGGTCATAGAACTCCCGCGGCTTGACATCACCGGCGACCGACAGTGCCCGGCTGCCTCTGCCGATAATCTGGGCAGCCAGCGTATTTACGTCCTCAAGCGTCAAGGCGTCGAGATGTTCGAGCACCTCCGCGCTGTCAATCTCACGCCCCGCAAACATTTCATTATGTCCCACCCAGGAAGAGCGCGAGGCCACCGTTTCAAGTCCCAGAATATGCGACGCCTTGACTTGAGCGAGAGCCCGCTCAAATTCCTCCTGCGTGATACCACCGGTGATGCCGTCCAGCACCGCCAGAAGCTCGCGCAGCACCAGCTCCTGCTGATCGGCCGAAAAGGAGGCCGTTACCGTATACAGTCCTACACCCTGACTGGCATAATGGGAGCTGTACACCGAATAGGCCAGCCCCAGCTCCTCGCGCAGCCGCTGGAACAAGCGTGACGAAGCCCCGCCTCCCACAATAAAATTGAGCAGCATCAACGCATACCGGCGTTGATCGCCCATGGGGATACCGGGCATGGCCAGCACCAAACTGGTCTGTTCAAACGTCTTTTTTGTCAGCACGCAACAGGGGGTGAACACGGGCACGTCCGGAGCTGTCGTCTTGCCGGAACTTGCCCTTGTACCAAGAGTGTTTTGGGCCAGCGACAAGATCCCTTCACGGTCAAACGCGCCGCCGACGACCACGATCATGCGGTCGGGCGTATACTGCCTGTGCATATAGTTCCTCAGATCGTCCGGCTGAAAGGCGGAAACGGTTTGCTGCCGTCCCAGTATGGGCTTACCCAGCGACGAATCCGGCCAAGTCGCGGCCAGCAGCCGCTCGTGCGCCACATCCTCTCCGCTGTCCTCGTACATGGCCATTTCGTCGAGGATCACGCCCCGCTCAAGCTCCATATCCTGCGGATCGAGACGCGGGTTCATCACCATATCCACCAGAATATCCAACGCCTCAACCGCGTTTTCAGACAGTGTCTGCGCATAATACCGCGTATATTCCTTCGCTGTATAGGCGTTCAGACCGCCGCCCAGCCTGTCCATTTCTTCTGAAATGGCACGGGAAGAGCGTTTGTGTGTACCCTTGAACAGCATGTGCTCAATAAAGTGAGAGATTCCCTCTTCCTGCTCCGATTCATTGCGTGAACCGGTCGCCACCCAGATGCCCACCGAAGCCGACCGTGCCCCCTCGATAGGCAGCAGCAGAATTCGCAATCCGTTTTTCAGCACAATCTTTTCCATAGTTAACCAAACGCCTCTCTGTTTCCTGCTCGTCCGCACAGTCACGGGCAAGGGCATAGTTCTTATAGTATGCGCCTATTATAACATATTACCACCTATTACAGCCACAGTTTCTTGCGGAACTCCTTGCCGCATCTGGTGCAGCGGACCGTGAATTCTCCCCGGCGCTTAGGGATGCGGATGGTGGCCCTGCAATAGGGGCATTTGAAAAAACGGTGGGTCTTAAACTGCTTGATCTTCAGCGATTGCAGCTTCCAGAAACCGCTGAATCTGCCGAAAAACTTCTCAAAGACCGCATTTTCATGGCTACGTTGGGTGACATTGCGTGATAAAACACGAACTAGACACACCGCGGCAAACAGCAGTCCCACGCTGTAAAGGATGATCGAATGAAAAAACAGGTTGATCACACCAAAGGCTATCCACACGCCAATCAACGCGATATTCAGCTTATCCATTCCATATCGTCCGGCCATAAACCGGTAAAACCAATTGCCCATTCTGATATCCTCCCGTCATTGAGACCGATGATCTCTTCCCTTTGTTATACCGTGTTTTCTTCTCGACTTTGTGAACAACGGGTAAACTGTTGGAAACTCGTTGCTGGTAAGCGGCGATAGACAAAGGCCATGCTCTGTATTTTGAACAGGGCATGGCCTTTCTATGTATAAAACCGCGAGAAAGCTCAGTTCGCCTTTCCCAGAACATACGCTTTTAGCTGGATAAAATCCGTGATGGAAAGGGAGCCGTCCCCGCTGTAGTCTCCCGCCAGTGCCTGCACGCCGCTCAGGGGAGCTTTCTGAAGCAGTGCCGACTTGATCAGCATCATATCCGACACGCTGATCTCTTCATCGCCGTTGACATCTCCCTGTACAGCCAGAGTCAGGCTGTGCAAAATGTTCTCTCCCTGCACGCGCTGCACCGCCATGCCCGTCGCAACCCGAGCCCCATCATGAATAACCGCATCGTCCCTCACAACCCGCAGATCCTTGCTTTCACTCATACGCCCGAGAAACTCCCCGACTGTTGTATGCACGGTGATGGGGAATACAAAGCCGTCGCGGATAGAATAAACGCTGCTGCTCATAGGAGTGGACGCAGCCGGAGCCACCGTCACTGTAAAGGAGGTCTGTTGGTCACGATATCGAACTATGACCGTCTGCGTACCATCGCGGCTAAAATCATAGTTGGTGTTCCACCCCTCGGTCACCGTCCGACTCGTGGAATCCTGATAGCGCAGCGTCACAACCATACCCGTTGTATCCAGCTGCTCCCCCACCATGTAGGATAGCCTGGACGGTTTTTGTGTGACGGCAATGCCAGCCAGCGGCTTGTCTTCCACCGTTACACGGAAATCGGCTGTCAGCTCCCCGCAGATGACCGAAACCGTCTGCTCACCGATGACCGTCGGATCATAGCCCTCAAGCCGATAATAGGGCGGCAGCACGGTTTCACTGCCATCCGCATAGCAGCCGTTGACAACCAGTCCATCCGGCACAAACGGCTCCCCCTGAACATAGGCACTTTTATTTGGAAGACAGGCGATGTGCAGCCCAATCGGCAATGGCAAGCGGTTAAGCCCTGCTTCGCCAGCCTGCGTGTACACCACGGAATCTTCCTCGCACACAAGGCTGACCTGCTCACAATCGCTAAAAGCGGTCGTGCTGATCTGAGCCTCCGTCGCCAGAATGACGGCATAACGCAAGCCCGTGCAACCATCAAACGCCTTATCGCCAATCGTTTCGAGTGCCTCGGGCAGCACCACAGTCTGCAGCCCGCTAACCTTTGCAAAGGCGTTTTTATCGATCACGCGTACGGATTCAGGCAGCGTGCAGTCACTGACGGGCAGTGCCGACGGACATTTGATCGCGTGTGTGCGCTGTTTATCGTATAAAATGCCGTTATCCACACAGTAGGCCGTATTATCCGCGCTCACCTCCAGCGTGCGCAGCGCCAGACAGTCCCCAAAGGCATCGAAGCCGATGCTGGCGGTTGACCGGCCGATGCTCACCATTTCCAGTGCTTTGCAATAACTGAATGCCATCATCCCGACCTGCGTCACGCCGTCGGGAATAGCAACGGCCTCGAGTGCATGGCACAGGGCAAAGGCACAATCCCCCATACTGCATAGGCTGGATGGCAGCGTCACCGAAGTGAGCTTTGTACACATATAAAAGGCGTGGGAGCCGATACTGCGCACACCTTCGGGCACAGAAACACTCACCAGCGCGGTATTCCGCCTGAAGGCGTCCGGCCCGATTGCCGTCACCGGCTGTCCCTCTAAAGAGGCGGGGATGACCAAGGAGGAAACCTCTGCCGTGCAACCGGTAATGATCGCGCCATCCCCCGTCAGCTCATAGGTAAACACTGTTTCACCGCTCGACTCCACCCCAAAGGATAACGCAGTCGCCGATAGGCACACTGCCATGCATACCGCCAGTGTCCCCCAGCGTATTCCCAGCTGTCTGTCCCTCATTCCCTGCCGCCTCCTCTCAAATTTAAACAAAATTCCGTATGAGAATGTAATATTTTGTAATTTATAGTAAGGGCTCTATAATAAATGTTGGGGTAACGAATAGAGCGTAACTACAAAAGTATAAAAAAGTAGAGCATATTCGAACAAAAACGTAAATTGCAATAACAAATTGAACACTCCATCAAAATAAACAGTCT
>JAEZJA010000119.1 GCA_023415895.1 Bacillota bacterium | reverse complement strand
TCTACATACTCGTAACCGGATTCTTTGATTGCCTCATCCAGAGCGGTAGGATACAAATCGTTGATGGCATCCTCATAGAAAACGCCGGTGCCGTACATTTTCTCAACCAAATGACGGGGAGCTTTGCCCTTACGGAAGCCGGGAACCGCCATCTTCTTAATATTTTTTGTATACGCTTTGCTGATAGCGGATTCAAAAGTGGCTGCGTCCACTTCCACTTCCAGCTCTACGCGATTGGTGTCTACCTTGTTTGCCGATTTTAAACTCATTTTAAATTTCCTCCTGTTTACACGATAAGCAATAGTACTGATTATACCATAGACCTTTCTATTGCGCTATCATTTTTTTTAAAAATTTGCGCTTTCCCGCAAAAAGTTGAGGGATTATCGTACGAGTACAGGCATAAACCCGATCGCATCGCAGGAAACCAGCTGCAGCCGTACCCCATCAACGATTCGCACGGGTGTTTTGCGCGCCTGCGGGCCATGCAGATGGCCGTAATAGCAAAGGCGTATCTGTCGTCTGATCAAAACATCCATTAGCTCGGAACAGACTTGATCGCCGCAAACCGGCGGATAATGCAGAAACACGACCGGTTCCTTACCTGTTTTGACCGCCGCGTCAATGGAAGTATTCAGGCGGCCAACCTCGCGAAGAAGGACCTTTCTATCCGCGTCGGCTTCGGCATCAAAAAACCACCCTCGTGTGCCGCATACGGCATAGTCACCCACGACCTCCGCACTGTTGTGCACGATGCGCAGTGTGTTAAAGCCGTTTTCCTCCAAAAACAAATCCATTTTCCGACGTGTCATCCACCAGTAATCGTGATTGCCTTTAAAAAGGAGCTTCTGACCGGGAAGCGACTGTAAAAACGCGAAATCCGCTTTGGCCTGTTCCATTGACATGCCCCAGGAAATATCACCGGCAATGGCTACGGTATCCTCCTGCGTAATCAGCTGTCGCCAGTTATCCTCCAGCCGCGCCACATAATTGCTCCAGCCTGAAAACACGTCCATCGGCTTGTCGCTTCCCAGTGACAGGTGCGTATCCGCAAGTGCAAATAATGACATGAAGTACTCCTTTGTTGTCGTTTCAGGATAAACCAGCCCGACGGGCATTGGTTTTGAGTTCGTGATAGAATTGCCCAAAAACGGGAATGCTATAGCACAAGCAATACATCTTTTTTGTGAAAGGAGCCGTCAGCATGGAGCTTTATAAGGATGACAGAGCGGATGTCAAAACACCCGAGGTGTTCTGCGATGTGAAAAACTGTGTTCACCACAACGGGAAGAACATCTGCACGGCGCAAAAGATTAATGTGGGGCCTGTTCACGCCATCAGCAGCACCGATACCGCTTGCGCCACCTTCAAGCCAGCCGGAAAATAGATTCCTACCGGCCGATGTGCAGCAGCTGATAGACCATCTGCTCCATATCCGCCTGGTTACATACATCCAGAAAACGGGGCTGTTTGCCGCGCAGAGTTGACAGAGGGGCGGGAATTTCACAGCCGGTCAGTTCATGCAGCCGATCGGCCTTGGCGAAATCATCCGCATTCGCAAACTCTTCCCCGCCGACCGCACGCAGGACGCTGTCGGAAAATTTATAGGGATTGGCTGTTGAGGCAATCACCGTGGGGGTGGCATCGTTCGTACGATTGCGGTATTCCTCATATACGTGAACGCCGACCGCGGTATGGGTATCGCACAGATAGCCGTGTTTTTCAAAGACGTCGCGGATGGTCTGTTCGGTCTGTGTATCGTCACACCAGCCTGCCTCAAAAACAGACTGAATGCGCGCAAGCATAGCCGCCGATACGGTATAACGCCCTGTAGTTTTGAGCTCACCCATCAGACGGCGGATTTCCTCGTCGCTGTGTCCCGACAAAGCGTACAGCAGACGTTCAAGATTGGAGGAGATCAGAATATCCATCGACGGTGAGGAGGTAGTATAAAAATCGCGATTGCGGTCATACACGCCCGTGCGGATAAAATCCGTCAGCACACGGTTGCTATTGGAGGCGCAGATGAGCTTGGCAATGGGCAGCCCCATTTCCCGTGCGTAATAGGCGGCGAGAATATTGCCAAAGTTGCCGGTCGGAACAACGACGTTGATGCGCTCGCCTGCCTGCAGTTTACCAGCGGCCAGCAGATCGCAATAGGCGGATACATAATACACAATCTGGGGCACAAGCCGTCCCCAGTTGATGGAGTTCGCACTTGAGAACATCATGCCGTTGGCTTCCAGCCGGGCGGCGACCGAGGGATCGGTAAAGATGGTTTTGACACCCGTCTGCGCATCGTCAAAATTTCCACGAATGGCACAAACGGCAACATTACCGCCCTCCTGCGTCGTCATTTGCAGCTTTTGCATGGGACTGACGCCGTCTTCGGGATAAAAAACAAGAATACGGGTGTTCTCCGCATCCCGGAAGCCTTCCAGCGCAGCCTTGCCGGTATCTCCCGATGTTGCCACGAGAATGATGATGGTTTTGCCGTCTGCCGTCTTTTTGGCCGATACGCGCATGAGGTGAGGCAGAATCTGCAATGCCATATCCTTAAAAGCACAGGTCGGGCCATGCCACAGCTCTAAAATGTTTACGCCATCGCACAACTCATGCAGCGGGGCGATGGAGGCATGACGAAAACGTTCCGGCGTGTAGGCCTGCCGTGTGCAGTCGCTTACTTCCTCTTCACTAAAATCCGTCAGAAACTTGGACAGTACAGCGTCTGCACGTTGTGCATAAGTCAACCCCGTCAGCAGTTTGAGCTCATCCAATGTGAGCGCCGGAATACTCTCTGGGACAAACAAGCCGCCGTCCTTGGATATACCCTGTGTGATGGCTTGCGCCGACGATACGTGAACCGATTTGTCACGCGTGCTGCAATATGTCATAGAAACCCACTCCCGTTTACAATATCCTGGTTTTGTTACGAATTGTGCTGCGCTTACTATTCCTATTGTGTATTATACTACCTCATTGTTTGGCTGCTTGTCAAAGCAGGACAACCGGCGGTCGAAAAAATCGTAGCAATTAC
>JAEZJA010000226.1 GCA_023415895.1 Bacillota bacterium | reverse complement strand
GCACCAGCACGGGAGCCAGCAGCACCTGCGCCAGAGGAAAGCGGCGGCCGAGCACATTGAAGATATCGCGTACAGCGGCCCCCGTCGGGGAGGTAATCACCCCCACGCGCGAGGGATAGCGCGGCAGCGGTCGTTTGTGACTGTCCGCAAACAGCCCTTCGTCGGCAAGCCTCTTTTTGAGCTGTTCATACGCGACCTGAAGGGCACCAACGCCATCGGGCTGCATCTCTTCAATATAGATTTGGAAACTTCCGTCCTTTTCATACAACGAGATGCGGGCGCGCACAATAACTTTCATGCCATTTTCCGGATGAAAGCGCAGCGCTGACGCGTAGGTGCGGAACATCACGGCCCGCACAAGCGCGCCCTCGTCCTTAAGAGACATGTACAGATGCCCTGATTTATAATGATTGGTAAAATTGGAGATCTCCCCGCTGATATAGACCGCGGCAAGATTCTTATCCCCTTCCAGCAGCGTTTTGACATAGCGGTTGAGCTGACTGACGGTAATAACGGTCATAAACACCCTCCTGCCTGCACATACGCCAGAAAAGCGATGCCTGCCGCGTTGTCTGCCGAATACACGGGTGGTGCAAAAAAAGCGGATTCGCTGCCAAGATGCCTGAGCAGCCGCTCTTTTAGCAGCACGTTAGACATCACGCCTCCGGCATACAGCACCGGCAGTCCGGGGTATTTTTCAAGCAGCGCCTGCGTCATCCCCAGCACCGCGGCCAGTACACTCAGCAGACAAAACCGCGCGACCTGAGAGGGAGTACTCCCGCTGTCGAGCATGCGGCGGCACTGGTTTTCCACGCCCGACAGGCTGCAGCAGCCGTCACGAAGCGTGGGACGGGGCGAATAGTCCTGCTCACACGTCAGCGCCAGCTTTTCGAGAGAAGGGCCCGCCGGGAAGGGCAGGTTCAGCATCAGACCCACACGATCGATCAACTGCCCCGCCTTCAAATCAAGAGAATGCGCCACCAGTGTGCACCCGAATACATGCGAGGTATCGGGACGCACCAGCAGCGCATCGGTGGTACCACCCGAAACATGAAACGCCAAGAAATCGGTTTTGAGCAGCTTTGTGTGACCTGAACCGAATGCGGCGGCGGCCACATGTCCCTGTTGATGGGTAAAACAATCGTACGGCACACGCAGCGCGGCCGCCAGAGAGCGAGCTGCCCCCAGCCCCGCCAGAAAACAGGGCATATATGAGCCTTGGGTCTGACAAGGACGGTCGGAAACGGCAACCGCCTCAATGGCACCGTCATACTTTTCAAAAACGCCCTCGATCATATCGGGAAGCTGGCGGGTGTGATGAAACACCGCGTCGCTCTGGCGCAGCCCCAACTCGCCCTCCCGGACGGGAAGCAGCTGCTTGCACTGATGCATGGCGCCCGAAGCCGGATCAAAAATGGCCGCCGAGGTTGTGTAATTGCTGGTGTCGATGCCCAAAAACGCGCTCATTGCACCGTCTCCGGCTCACGGCTAATACCGCCGAGCACGCCGTTTATGAAAGAGGCATCCTCGTCGCCGCCGTATTTCTTGGCCAGCTCCACGGCTTCGTTGATGGAAACGCTGACGGGGATATCCTCCACATACAGCATCTCATACACCGCCAAGCGCATAATCGCCATGGCCACATGCGAAATACGACCTTTGCTCCATTTCAACGAATGGGCATAGATCTTGTCATCAATGGTTTCCATGTTTTGTTCGATGCCCTCGGCTGCGGCAATCGCAAAGGGATCCGTTTCGATATTTCTGGCTTCCCCCGCGTTTTCAAGAATTACCTGCACAGGGTCATCGGTAAAAGTCTTTTCAAAGATGAGAATGAATGCCAATTCACGCGCTTCATGTCGTGTCATGCTGTTTATCATGCCTTTCAGAAAGGATTTTGCAAGGTACAAACCAAAATGTCCATAATCCGACAATCGTAGTAATAAAGAAACCCTCCACAATCGTGCGGAGGGTCCCGCTTCAGTTAAACCAGTGCCTCTGTATTGTCTTCCAGCACAATTCCGGCGATGTGCACATTCACCTTGTTGACAGGCTTGCCGGTCATGGACTGCACAGCCACCTTCACGTTATGCTGAACCTCGGGAGCAACATCAGGAATACGCACACCCAGACGCAGGTTGATATAGACGTCCAGGATCGTCTCGCTCTCGTTGTTGAGCACACGAACCGCCTTGGAAGCGGGTGAACCGATAAATCCGCGGAGATCGGCCGGCTTCTGTGCCATGGAAGCAACCCCTGCGACTTCAAGAGCCGCTGAACTCGCGATCGCCGCAATCACATCTTCCGAAATAATGCAGCTGCCCTCCGAGGATTTTACCTGTTTTTCGTCCATATGACGAGCCTCCCTTAAACTAGTCGTTCCTGTTTCTTCACGGAAATACTGTCGCATCCGCCGCGCAGGCGGCCGACAGGAATTCAGTCAAAACGTCGCGGCGCTTTTACTTCACTCCAGACTATTATACCACAAAGAACCATCGGAGCAACAATTTTTTCTTATTTTACCGTCACAATGTTTATTTTTTGTGCGACAATATCCGACTGAGCCGTAATTATATCGGTAATCTGCAGCGCCTGTGCAGGTGTTAATTCTTCACTCTGTACCACGACGTGGCAGTTATCATCTTCAATATACACCACGCAATCCGCAAAACCCTTGGCTTTAATCAGGCTTTCGATCTTGCTTTCCTGCTCGACATGGGCGGCAATGGCCGCGGCCTTCTCCAAAGCCTCCTTTTGCGTTTCCTCAGTCGCCTTTACGTTGTTGATGGCTTCGCTGATGATGTCCAGAGCCTCCTGCCGCGCGGTCTGACGGTTCAGCTTGGCCTGTACAAAATAGTCCGACGAACTCGCCGCGGTGGTTGGCTGTGTGCCCACTACGTTGCTGGCGTCCACATACTGCGCGTCCCCGAGGTTCTTGGAGCTGGTCAGCGAAGCATTGGTGTCAATTGACGGACTGTTGTTGGCAAAATAGTAATTCAAATACACAGCCACTCCCAGCGCAACGACCAACACAGCCAGCAGCACCTGTTTTTTCCCGAATATTCCGCTCATCTTTCGTTCAACCCTTTCCTGATTATAAAGATTACTTGGACAATTTTGTTACACAGACCCGCTTCTCGGTTATGTTGAGCGCCGTTGTCACCGTATCGGTGATGCGTTTCACAACCGCCTCCTGATCCCCGCCGGTGCAGATGACGACAACCCCCTTCACCGTCGGCTGTATCTCCGTGACAAGCAAGCCTTTGCGTCCGTCTTGGGTATCGACAATGATGATAGACTTTTTGGACTTGTCACTCTGTGAAAGCTTATCCGAATCCTGCTGCTTGTCGGTATCCACATCTTCCTCGGTGGCATACACGTATTCCACCCCGTTTTCCAGCGTCACCATCACACGGCACTCGCCCGCTCCCTCAATGCTGCCGATCAATTCCGTCAGCTTCTTTTCGGTCTGCTGAACAAATTCTTCGGCCGTCAGTGTGGAGGCGCTGTTCTGATCCGCTTTGGAAGAGGTACTTTTTGGCCAGAACGTGGACAATGCGATCAACGCGATGCCTGCGATACCAAGAACAATGATGATGTTGCGTACCTTTTCCCCTTTCAGCCCGCCCAGCAAGCCGCGGGACTCAGGAAGTTCCTCTATCGTTTTATCCATTTCTTACACACCTCTTTTCGGCAAAATCCGTTTTTTTGCGGAGTCTGACCCCCCTGCCCTCATTCCTTCATGGCACGGATACTGACCTCCACTCCCAGCCGCCGCTCCATAACCTGCTTGACAGCAGTGGACCGGCTGATGTTTTGTTTGTCCAGATAAAGGATAATATCGCTAATATATATGCAGTTGTTTTCATCCGTATCCATTGTAACCTCAACTTTTGCAACCGACAGATCATAACTTGCGAGCGTCTCGTCCGCAACCTTCTTCATAGCCACGGTAACCTGCGAGCGAAACTGTTCGTTGACGCGCTCTTGCAGCACCTCGGCGGATACGGCATCGGGCAGCCCATCAAAATCCAGTGTGAACATGTTCTTCGCCGACAGCAGAGGAGCGGCCATACAGCACACGAAAAAGGCCGCTGTAATCAGCTTGAACAGGCGTCCCAGGCTTCCTTTGGGAGCCAGCATCTGCAGAAGTGTACAGCCGATCGCGGCGGTACACAGTGCCGCCGCCCAGGCCGTGACCCCCTGTGTCATGTGCCCCCAC
>JAEZJA010000074.1 GCA_023415895.1 Bacillota bacterium | reverse complement strand
GGTTACGACACTTAACCGTGCTACGGCTCTCAGCGTTCATGCCGTCGGTATGGAGGGCGTATCGTCAGCGACCTATCTGGTTTACGGTGCGGTATCCGACAAAAGCGTATCGCTGGCTATGATGCTGGGTGGCGTGTTTTGTACAGCCGGTCTTGTGCTCTATATCGTTAGCATGCGCGGGTTTGAACGCAAAAGGAAGCCTCCGGATACTGCGGAGGCTTCGGCGTCACTGGCAATGTGATGGTGGCGACATTTGCTTTAACGCTCCGCTCAAAGACTTATGCCCTTATCCCGAGCTGACTTCTCGTATGTTGTAAACGCGGCTGTATTCTTTGGTTTCGGTATTTTTTACGGTTTCTGACCGATTGCGGTAAAGCAGCTTGACGATGGGATAGACGTCAATCCATATCTCGCTGTTGCATTCCTTCTGGGATTCATCAAAAATCAGCTGCATGCCGAAGTGCAGGTGAGGCTGGGTGATGTTGTTGGTGTTTTCGGTCAGGCTGTAGCCAGTTCTCCCGAGATAGCCGATGACGTCACCTGCCTGCACGACCGAACCGACCTGCAGGGACTTGTTGTAGGGAAAATCCTTGCGCAGATGGGCGTAGTAGTAGTATCGTTTTGAATCGAAGCTGCGGATACCGATACGCCATCCACCGTATTGGTTCCATCCCAGTGCCTCCACCGTTCCGCTCTCGACCGCGATGATGGGGGTGCCGACATAGCCCATCATATCGTGCCCCAGATGCTGCCGACTAAAGCCGTAGTCGCGGCTGGTACCGAAATCATCGAACTCGGAATAGGAATAGTTTTTGGCAATGGGGGAAAAAACCTTGAGGCCGTATTTTTTTACCCACACTTTTCCGGTGGGGGAGGTGGTATCGGCCACCTCAATCTCATACTCTCCCACAAAACCGGATAGAATGGCGGTATAAGCCTCGTAATAATAGGAGTAGTACTTGAGATCCTTGGTCAAGTCCTCCATGGTTGTTCCTGCCTTGAGCTTGGCGGCTACGGCGTCCAATTGACTGGTCTTAAAACCCTTGAAATTGTTGCCGCACTTGGTGGCAACATAGGCTAAAAGCTCAATCCAATGCAGCTCGGTTTCACTTCCATGCGATTTGACATCCAGCTTGAGCGCATAGTCCAAAGCCTGATAAGGGACATTGAAATCAACCCATTTTATGTAGCCGCCCTTTTCGACGGCATTGACATCCTGAGGACGGGTCAGCAGTACAGCACAGCTGACGGCTGCCAACAAAAGCGCCAAAAGAAGGATGGCGGCCCGAATCAGATGCTTGCGGCGAAGCAGGATGAACATGGGGACGATCACGCCTTTCCGATCGAATCCCTTCGCGGGTGGGACTATGTACTATATGTATGATTTGAATTGTTCCAACATGCAACCCAACACGGCGGACAATAAAAACCGCCGAGAAGCATAATCCTTCTCGGCGGGCTGGTCGTTGCGTTTGGTTATGTACAATTATCCCAGTGCCAGCTTCTGATAGTGTGAATAAAGCGAGTGGAACTGGCCGCTGTAGGCATTGAGCCAAGGCTTGCGTTTGCCACAAAAGTGAAGAAATACGGTGTTGTGAAGGATATAGTCCATGTCAAACAGCTTGTTGCTGATCATTTTGTAATGATGATAGTAGCGCGCGTCGTAATTGTATAGCTTTTCATCCAGACTTTTGATCTGCTTGGAGTACAGTGCGTTGAGAATATCCTGATCGGGCATGATGAGCTTGGCTTTGTTTTTCTCCACGAAGGAGAAAATGACCTTTTGATCGACGAGCTTGCGCTGCAGCTCCAGGTTCATCAGCAGTACGCCGGAATTGTAATAGGCCTCGATCTCATAGGCGTTGAGGCGCAGCTTGTTGATTTCCTTGATGGACACCTTATCGTGATACGCCGCTGCGTATAAATATCCGTCGATATCCATATAATATAAGTTTTTAACCGAGTTAATGACCAGTATGTCGGGATCAAGATAGAGAATGCGGTCAAGCTCGGGGGGGAGAAACTCAAACGCGAGCAGGCGGTAATACATTTCTTTGGTATAATGCAGCAGAATGGGGGCGTCGGCAAAGCAGGAGGAGTCCACAGCAATGCTGTGCAGCTCGCACCCGTTTTGCCGTACAAAGGCCGAGAGATCCTCAAGCTCGGATGGTTGGAGGCTGGAATGCATCACATAGATGGAGAAGAATTCTTCGGGGTTATTAAAAAATAAAGATTTCAGCATAACCTTAAGCGGACGGAGGTAGTTGGAATCCAATGTAACCAAGAGATTCACAGGCACATCTCCTTTATCAAGCGCTGGAATCATTATACCACGCGGACAAGAGGAATGCAAAAGAGGTAACGGTTGTTTTTTGCCGCAAAAGGCTGTATACTGTAGATAGACACCTTAATTTTTCGGAGGTAAACCTATGATGACGACCTACGCGGCCACCCTCTTTTCCAGTACAAGTTCAGTGTTATATTTTGTGCTCCTTGTGCTGGCGGCGCTCATCCTTGGACTCTATCTCTGGGGAAATGCGCACAAGCAAAAACAGGATAGGGCTGATTTCTTACAGGAAAAGTATGCGTCACTCGATCGTCCGACACTGGTGGCCCTGCCCGAACAGGAACTGGTCAATGCGGTGATTGCCAATCTCCTTGCCAAGCTTGAAAAACACAACCCGGATGATTATAAGCACATTCCCCTTCTGTCACGCGGCCGCCGTGCGGTATACAGCGTGTGGTTGACCTGTCATACCGTAGAAGAAGATGGACTGCAGGTTTATCTGCACAGTCCCTCCGGCCGCTTCGCCGAGCTGGCAGCCGACGGGCTGGAACTGCTGGGCGCCAATAGCTGTGCCGCGATTTTGCGGGAAGTACGTGACATAGATACGTTTGATGAGGAACGCCTGCTGCTGCAGCAGGAAAAGCTGTTGGCTGGGATCCATCAGGAGGATCCTCTCAAGCTGTGCGCCGAGTATATTCGCATTAACCCTGAGGATTTCATCGACGTCCCCTCCTCGGACAACCAGGGGCCGAATTTTGATTCCTTTTCCGAATAATTGAAAACCGCATCCTGAGACCGCCCTTACTAGGGCGGCCTTTTTGTTGACTCATTGTCTAGCAATTGGTTTGGTCTTATCCCTTTGCTCAAAGGCAATCCCTGCGTCATGCAATCATATTAACGATGCTCTCCTGCATATATTGGGATGAACAGGACACGCACCGAGAATACAACAGGCAGCGAAAGGGTGGTCATTAAGGTGAAACAAGGACGGTATCGGGTGCTGACCGGACGGCACCTTTACATAGCGATTGTGATATTGTTACTGGCGGCGATCGCGATTGTGCTGGCGGCAGCACTGATTCCGTATGTGTATACAGCCGTGACCAATGCGGGCAGCACGCCGCTGCCCGTGTGCTGCACCGATCGGGCTGATAACGTGATCAGTCTCACCTTTGACGTGACGCAGGGGGATCGGTCAACCGACAAAATCCTGAGCATTCTAAACGATTATCAGGTTACCGCTACCCTGTTTGTGACCGGAGAGTGGGCAGACAAATATCCCGATTCGGTGACCGCGCTGCGGCAGGGGGGGCAGGAGATCATGAACGGATCGGATGAGTATGTGCGCCTGTCGGACACGCCGCGCAGCCATATGATACAGCAGATCAACACCGGGGCTGACAAGCTGCAGGCACTGACAGGACGGCGACCCACACTGTTTCGTGCGCCCTACGGTGAATATTCGCACGAGCTGCTCGAGACGGTTAAAATGCTGAATATGGTGGCCGTGGGGTTTGATGTGGACGGTTTTGACGATAAAGGACTATCCGCTGATCTGATCATCAAACGTGTGGTGTCTCAGAGCACGTCCGGCTCCATTATCTGTCTGCACATGGACGGTGACCATACCGTGGAGGCACTGCCCAAAATTATCGGTCAGCTCAAGGCAAAGGGCTTTCGTTTCATCCCTGTGTCGCAGATGATTTATACCGACAAGTACACCCTCAACTGGCAGGGGCGGCAGATCTCCTCGTCGAATGTCTCCTAGTTGTGTAAGCGGCCCACGCAAGATCACGCGCAATACCCGCCGGGTGGAAGATCGTCACCCGGCGGGTATTGCGTGTGTTGGGGAGAGATATCGCTAAGAGAGGCTGGATCGATCGTCGTCAAAGACCGTTTGAATGATCTTGGGGCAGTCATGAGGAGAATACACCCACTGGTCAATATGACCGCGTGTAAGAAAATAATGCGGAGGGTTGTGTTCGGTTGTGGGGGGGGAAGTGTCGATGATGACCAGTTTGAGCTTCATCTTGGAGGGCAGAATGCTCTTGATGTAGACACCGGCATTTTGTCCCGGATAAACACCCTCCCGGGGCTCGGCAAGCCCGGCAAGATTGGGAGTCAGCTCTACGAAGATGCCATAATCCTCAACCGAGCGGATCACACCCGCCACCGTCTCGCCTTGGGCGAAAAGGGCGGCGTTTTCTTCCCAGGTGCCGAGAAGCTCGCGCTGCGACAGGCAGATGCGTCCATCCTCCATTGAAGAGACAACGCCCAGAATATCCATACCCGTTGTGAGACGGTCGGACGGATGGGCAATACGGCTGACCGACAGGCTGGCGATGGGCATTAAGGCGGGCAGACCGCAGCCGATGTCACAAAAGGCGCCGAAGGCTTCCAGACGGGTGACTCTTGCGGGGACAATATCGCCGCAGCGAAGCTGAGATATGTATTCATAACGGCATTTTTCCTGCGCCTCGCGTCGGGAAAGAATGGCTCTGCGGCCGCCGTCGGGAGTATCCTCAAAGCCCTTAACGACAAAGCAAACCGGCTTGCTGACACGCGAGATGAGCGCGATATCGCGTGTGCTGCCTTCGGTGATGCCGATTGCACCGTCAAAATAGGGGATAATCCCCTCCATACAGGGCAGGTCCACATGCAGATTGTGACCGGCATCGCAGACGACCGCTCTCCCTTCCAGTACGCGCCCCTCAAGTGCGGCTTCCGCCAGTCCCGCGGCTGACCGCACATAGCTCTGGTTGCGCGACGAATCGATTAAATGTCCTTCGGGATAGTAAACTTTCATTTTTATGACCATTCCTTTCCTGTCAGGTGGCGGTGTGCTTGTTTTCACAAACCATGTATATGCACTCGAAGGAGCGTACAGACCCGTTGCGGCAGGGCTTTTTTGCGAAAGATTCATCCTTTGCAGATTCGGGCGGAATATTGTCCCTTGAAGCCAAACCGATTCTCAACCTCTTGTTTTTTACGATTTTTGAAGGTATATTCAAAGTGTTCTTTGAATTGTTAATCTTCGTATGGAGGGCTTTCCTGATGAACGTATATGGTGTTTCTGTTGCTGTAAAGCATGTTCCCGTTTTGGATAAGGGCTTTATTCCGATGGCCGCATTTACCCGTGCTTTTGAAGCTTCGGCTGCAAACGGGCCCGAATTGGTGATTGCGGTCGAACGCAACCAAGGCCAGACGGCGGTGCGCCGCTGCCACATCCATGGCACGCCGGCAATGATGAAGGCGGACACGGTTTATGTCGACCGCACTGTCAAGATGATGCTGTGGGCGTATGGCGGATGGAAGGTCATGATCTGCGGCAATGAGCAGATCGGAAAAGCGGTTGCGGATGCCTATCGGGACGGCGGCTCGCGTCAGTTTGATGCCGATTTTATGAGCAATGTGTATGAGCGCCCCTTTGAAGTGCAAATTCTGCCTTTGGATAAAGCTCCCGAAGCCCTGTCCATCACGGCTCCCGTGGGACGCCATCTCGGCGGCTGCCGCATCGGCTTTGATGCGGGTGGAAGCGATCGCAAGGTATCGGCTGTCGTGGACGGTGTTCCGGTATATTCTGAAGAGGTTGTGTGGTTCCCCAAGACGAATGCTGACCCCGATTATCATTATGAAGGCATTTTGAGCGCCTTCCGCTCAGCGGCCGCCAAGATGCCCCGTGTGGATGCCATCGGTGTTTCATCAGCAGGTATTTACGTGGACAACCGCGCGATGGTCGCCTCCCTTTTCCTGAAGGTGCCGCGTGACCAGTTCAACCAAAAGGTCAAGGACATTTACATAAACGCCGCTAAGGAAATCGGCGATGTGCCGCTGGTCGTTGCCAACGATGGCGATGTGACCGCTCTCGCTGGTGCCATGAGCCTGGAGGAAAACCGTATTCTGGGTATCGCCATGGGCACTTCCGAAGCCGCCGGTTACGTCGACACCGACGGAAACATCACCGGTTGGCTCAATGAGCTGGCCTTTGCACCCGTGGACCTCGCGGAGGAGGCCATGGAAGACGAATGGTCGGGCGACAAGGGCTGCGGCGTGAAATACTTCTCGCAGGACAGCGTCATCAAGCTGGCACCGCGTGCTGGCATTGAGATGGACGAAAGCCTGTCGCCTGCCGAAAAGCTCAAGGTCGTGCAGAGCGCGATGAACGACGGCAACGCGGCCGTGCGTGATATTTACCACTCCATCGGTGTTTACCTCGGCCATACACTGGCCTATTATGCCGCCTATTACGATATCGGACATGTGCTGCTGCTCGGGCGCGTGATGTCCGGTGAGGGCGGAGATATTATCATTGACGAAGCCCGTCGTGTGCTGAATGAGGAATATCCCGACGTTGCCGGGATGGAGCTCCATCTGCCCGACGAAAAGATCCGCCGTGTCGGCCAGTCGGTCGCGGCGGCCAGTCTGCCCGAGATTTTATAATTGCGGCCCTCCAGCATTCGCTTCCCACATAGCGAATACTGTTTTCCCACATAACAAAAAGCTCCTGCCGTGAGGCAGGAGCTTTTTGTTTGAAATTGACTCACAGACTGTCGCGGGTTGCGACCACATTTGCGCCGGTGTCGAGTACATTGGGCAGCAC
>JAEZJA010000059.1 GCA_023415895.1 Bacillota bacterium | reverse complement strand
AAGGGCTCAGCTTCCTGCGGCTGATGGAGAATGCGGGCAGCGCCGCCGCCCGTTTCCTACGTTCCCGCTTTGATCTGAACGGAAAACCGGTTGTACTCCTTTGCGGGAAGGGGAATAACGGCGGTGACGGCTTTGTCGTGGCGCGCAAGCTGCACGCCGAAGGCGCTGCTGTGACCGTTGTATTCACCTGCGGCAAACCAACCTCGGGAGACGCGCTGGAGATGCTTAGCCGCATTCAACAGTCGGGGATGTCCCTGATCAGTCTGGAGACCAACCCTTATCTCGCCACGCAAAGTGTGCAGAATGCTTTTCTGATCGTCGACGCGGTCTATGGTATCGGCTTTCACGATGCTCTGCCCGATTATCTGCGCAGTCTGTTCCGTCAGGTCAATGCCAGCAGCATTCCCGTCATCTCCCTTGATATTCCCAGCGGCATTCATGCGGATACGGGCGAAGCCGACCCCGATGCGTTGCGGGCAGAGTACACCATTACCTTTACGGCGATGAAGACCGGGTTGACCAAGGGCGAGGGCGCGGTTAGGAGCGGCGAGGTGCATGTCGCCCCGATCGGTATTAACGAAGCGCTGCTCAACACCTATGCATCGGATGAAACCATCATCACTCTGGACATGGTTCGTAAAAACTTCTCGTCCCGCCCGGCGGACAGCCACAAGGGCAGCTTTGGAAAGCTGCTGACGTTGTGCGGCAGTCAGGGTATGGTCGGCGCCTCGGTGCTGGCGGTGCGCGCCGCCCTTCGCTGTGGCACGGGGCTGGTGGTTTCCGCTCTTCCCCGTTCCCTCTATCCCATTGCCGCCGGCCAACTGACTGAGCCGGTCTTTTGTCTGCTGGAGGAGACATCCCAAGGCGACTTCTCGCCAGCCTGTCGAGCCTCTCTTCGCCGTGAGGCATCCGCCGCAAGCGCTCTGTTGATCGGCTGCGGTCTGGGTACAAGCGAGGGAGCCTCCCTGTTGGTGCTTGATTGTCTCGAACAGGTGTCCTGCCCGATTGTTTTGGACGCGGACGGTATAAATATTGCAGCCGGACATATAAATACATTGAAAGCTGTCCGCGCTCCCCTCATTCTGACCCCGCATCCCGGTGAAATGGCCCGTCTTATCGGCGTCCGTATTGCCGATGTGCAAGCCGATCGCACGCACATCGCGCAGCAGTTTGCCCAGGAATATGGTGTGACGCTGGTGCTCAAAGGACACCACACGGTGATCGCCTCGCCCGGCCAGCCTACTCTGGTCAATACCACCGGCAACCCGGGAATGGCTACCGGCGGAAGCGGCGACGTTCTGGCCGGTATGATCGCCGCCTTTGCAGCACAGGGCATGCCGCCCTATCAAGCGGCGATGTGCGGCGTCCATCTGCACGGCCTGGCTGGTGACAAAGCCGCTGCGCGGCTATCCCAGCACGCGATGCTGCCGTCGGACATGATTGAGGAGCTCAGCGGACTGTTTATCAATTTAGAAAACAGGAGCTGAAGCCCTATGTCTCGTCGCCTCGCTTGTCTGCTGCTGCCTCTGACCCTTTTGCTTTGTCTGTGCGGTTGTTCCCGTATGGGGAAAAAGGCGGTACAGGAACCGGTCACAACCAATTTTTCCTGTGATGTGGACGTACAGTACGGCGATATGACGGTCAAGGGTCATCTGACACGATCCACGGCAGGCACGCTGTGTCTGGAGATCACCGAACCGGCGACCCTCAACGGCATGACGATGGACTGGAACGGCACTGATGTATACATCAAGCTGCATGGCCTGACCTTCCGGGTCGATCCTGAAACACTGCCCCAGGGCGCTCTGGGCAAGGGTCTGCTCAACGCGCTGGATGCCGCGCTCGGCATTAAGGACGGGCAGCTGACCGATACCGGCTGGAGCACCAAGGGAGAAATAGGCGGCAATGCATTTGAGATTTTTTCTGACCCGCAAAGCGGCAAGATGCTGTCGGTCAGCATCCCCTCCATGCAGCTCAAGGCGACCTTTTCCAACGTGGTAACGCAGGCGGAAGCGGCCAATGCGACGGCTCAATGAAAATGCACATCGCTCGTTAGGACGTTTGAGAAAATCTTCTATCGTGATTGTGTACAGCAAACTTTCCTTGTCACCGGTTATTAGCTCTCTCTGTGTGAACGGATTTTAAAATGGACAGCTGCTTTAAAAAGCTGCTGTCCATTTTTATTTATCAAAAGTACGGGACGAGCATACAATAGAGTACCACCCGTTCAGCAATGCGAAAATTTCCGATACGCTGCGATTAAAACACAAAGAATCCGGCAAGAATAGGATTGACGATGTTGTAACAGCGTATTTTTGAATAGAGTACAGGAGTGAGAATGTCTGTGAACGTCCGAAGAGGAGATATTTATTATGCGGACCTAAGTCCCGTTGTCGGTTCTGAGCAGGGCGGTATACGTCCCGTGCTGATTGTACAAAACGATGTAGGCAATCGGTTCAGTCCCACCGTGATTGCCGCCGCGATCACCAGCCAGAAGGATAAAGCACGGCTGCCGACCCACATTCAGCTCAATACGACGGGAAGCGGCTTGGCGCGGGATTCCATTGTTCTGCTGGAGCAGATCCGAACCATTGATAAAAGGCGTCTGAAAGAGCACATGGGGCGTTTGGACGAACAATCCATGAATCGCATCAACGAAGCACTGCAAATCAGTTTTGGTCTTGGGAACGATGCGGAAAACCGGACTACATAATTGTCCGAATCGGGATATTCCGCCGCTGGACCAAAAAAGCCGATCGTCGGTCACTTTGTGGCGAATAGCCCTCCGCACCTGATGTCTTTGCTTTATTCCCCGTCCGGCGGCGCTCTGTTTCTTATGAGCAGAGCGCCGTTTTTTGTTTGTACGGAGAAGCGCCGGGGCAAAACGATCGAATCTTGACCCAAAGTCTTGCTATACCAGCAGAGTATATGGTATAATTACACATTGGGCTGTAATGACAGCAACCCGTGAAAGGAGAAAAACGATGGATATTCATGTGGGCGATACTCTTGTTATGAAAAAACCGCATCCCTGCGGCTCCCATCGCTTTTTCGTATTGCGGATCGGCATGGACTTCCGTCTCAAATGCGAGGGCTGCGGTCACGAAATGATGGTCCCTCGTATCAAAATCGAGCGGCACATCAAAAAAGTGCTGCGCGACGAGGAGCAGCCATAGCAATGCTGGTTCAACCATACAGCGTTTGCTATTCCAATACAAGAAAGGTTTGAATAACGGCAATGACCATGTTTGATAAATTATTTGAGGTGGAGAAGCGGTTTGAGGAAATCACCCAGCGGCTGTACGACCCTTCGGTGGTAGCCGATGTCGAGCTATACCGTTCGCTGATGAAGGAAACCAAAACGCTGACTCCTATTGTGGATACCTTCCGCGCGTATAAAAAAGCCAAACAACTCAATGAGGAAGCGCTTTCTCTGCTCGACACCAGCGGAACGGATCGCGAGCTTCATGAACTGGCAGCGGCCGAGCTTGAGGATAGCCGCGAGGCGATGGACAAGTACGCCGAAGAACTCAAGGTACTGCTGCTGCCGCGTGACCCCAACGA
>JAEZJA010000256.1 GCA_023415895.1 Bacillota bacterium | reverse complement strand
TGACTTTGTCGCCGGGAAGCAGTTCGGTGTGCACTTCGTCAATGCCCAGTTGCTTGGCGACGCTTTCGCCCACGGCTTTGTGGTCTCCTGTCAGCATGACGATTTTTTTGACACCCGTGGCTTTGAGCGCGGCAATACCCTCAGCAGACTGCGGCTTGATTTCATCGGCAATGACGATGTGACCGGCGTAGTCGTTATCCACGGCTACATGAATGATCGTTCCTTCGCGGTGGCAGGGCCGCCATGCAACGCCGATGGCCTCCATCAGCTTGCTGTTGCCGGCGCAGACCGTCTTGCCGTCAACTACCGCCCGGATGCCCTGACCCGTGATCTCCTCCACGTCGGTGATGCGGGATTTGTCCACGGCACGATTGTAGGCCGCACGCAACGATTGTGAGATGGGGTGGTCGGAATAGCTTTCGGCCATGGCCGCGACCTCCAGCAGTTCTTCCTCCGAAATGATGGCCGGATGGATGACTGTCACGCTGAAATTGCCTTTGGTCAGCGTGCCTGTCTTGTCGAAAACCACCGTTTCGGTTTTGGCAAGCGCCTCCAAATAGTTGGAACCTTTGACAAGCACACCGCAGCGCGAAGCTCCGCCGATGCCGCCGAAAAAGCCGAGCGGGATAGACACTACCAGCGCGCAGGGACAGGAGATCACCAGAAAGATCAGCGCCCGATGAATCCAGTTCATCCAGTCGCCGGTAATGATTGAGGGAATCACGGCCAGAAGCAGGGCGGCGATCACCACCACCGGCGTATAAATTTTGGCGAACCGCGTGATAAATTTTTCGGTGTTGGCCTTTCCGGTGTCGGAGTTTTCAACCAGCTCGAGAATTTTGGACACCGTGGATTCGCCAAAGGTACTGACAGTGCGCAAACGCAGAACTCCCGACAGATTAACACAGCCGCTGATGACCATGTCACCGGCTTTCACATCCCGCGGCAGGCTTTCACCTGTGAGAGCGGTGGTATTGAGGCTGGACTCGCCGTCCACCACCATGCCGTCGAGCGGGACTTTCTCACCCGGCTTGACGATGATGATACTGCCTGTCGCAACTGTGTCGGGGGAAACCTGCCGATATTCGCCGTTTTCTTCGAGGTTGGCGTAATCCGGACGAATGTCCATCAGCGAGGTGATGGAGGCACGGCTCTTATCCACGGCAATGTCCTGAAACAGCTCGCCGATCTGATAGAACAGCATAACAGCAACCGCTTCGGGGTATTCCCCGATGGCCAGAGCGCCAATCGTCGCAATGGACATCAGAAAGTTTTCGTCGAACACCTCGCCGCGCACAATGTTTTTCATCGCACGCCATAAAATATCCCCGCCGATGAGGAGATAGGCGGCGATGCAGAGAATCTGCTGAACCAAATCCGTAACGGGCGGAAGATAGGATACAACCAGCAAGGTGGCGCTGACGAGAATGCGTGTCAGTGTGGTCTTTTGCTCTTTTTCCATGACGATCGCTCCTTGAGATTATTCCTGAACGTGAATCAGGCCGGCGGCCAGAATGTCTTTGACGTGGGCATCGGCAAGCGAATAGTACACGGTTTTGCCTTCTCGTCGGCATTTCACAAAACCGGCTTTTCGTAAAGTTGAAAGCTGATGAGAGACTGCGGATTTTGTCATGCTGAGGATATTGGCAATATCGCACACACACAGCTCATGGCAGTTGATGGCCCAAATGATTTTCACACGTGTTTGGTCTCCCAACACCTTAAAAAAATCCGACACTTTTTGATAAAGGATATCCTCGCTCATATGCTGTCGGACTTTATGCACGACGTCCTCATGGACAACTGTACAGTCGCAGATAAATTCGTTTTTGGGCATTGAATCGGCTCCTTTCAGTTGAACAAGTATTCAACAATACTATTATAGTTGAATGAGTGTTCAATTGTCAAGCATACAATGGATGTTTGTGCATAGAATACTATCATTTGCTACAAGTTGATTTTGATTCCCACATTTGCTATACTATATATAGTATACATATAATTCAAACTATAGGAGACTGGTGATGAACAATAGTAACATAAAGAGTATTCTGCGAATTGCGGCTGGCACCCTAAGGGAAGTGTTTGTATCTTCCCTGCCACTTGCAGCGATCATGATTCTTGTTTGCGGCTTTATAGCCCCTTTTAATAATCCTTCGGATTATGTGAAATTGATCGTTGGTTATATCAGTGTGATCCTTGGTCAAACTTTATTTCTGGATGGATTGAATATCAGTATTCTTCCCATTGGAAAACTGGTTGGCGGCTCGCTGATCCGATTGAGAAAGCCCGTATTCATCATCTTTTTCGGGCTTGTGTTTGGCCTGCTCGCTACGGTTGCTGAGCCTGCTTTGACGGTTCTGGCCAAGCAGACCAATATGATTATGCCGGTAATCAATGAATCGGTTTTTATTTGGATCATGGGCATTGGCATTGGGGTTATGGTCGGTTTCTCCCTCTTTCGAATTATGAAAGATAGGAATATCAAGCTGGTCTTTGCTATTTTGTACGCCATCACCTTCCTGACGATTGTGTTTGTTCCTGAGGAATTTATTGCGCTGGCTTTCGATGGCAGCGGTGCAACGACAGGGGATATTTCTGTTCCTTTTATTCTGGCGCTGGGAATGGGCGTTTCGGTCACGATGTCCAAACATAAAAGCAATGATGATAGTTTTGGCATTATCGGTCTTGCTTCGGTAGGCCCCATTCTATCCTTGGCCCTGTATGGTATCCTTCTGAATGCCCGCCATCACGGCGTGCTCCCTGCGGAACAGGCGTATACTCCCGGCATGACGGGCACCCTTTATGAGATACTCAGCGGCAACTTATTGGGTGTCCTTTTGGCGCTGCTGCCGGTTATTATCGTGTTCATCCCGTTTCAGCTCTTTCTCATCAAGCAACCCAAGAAGGAATTCTTTAAAATTTTGCTGGGAACAGCGGTTGTATTTATCGGTTTGCTAATCTTTCTGGCGGGTATTGATTATGGCTTTGCGTTTGCCGGTAAATACATCGGCGAGGTCTTCTTGGATCCCGCCCGCCCCCCATGGTTTCCATGGCTGCTTTTGGTTGTTGCGTACATTTTAGGCGCAGCCATTACCTTGTCGGAGCCGGCCGTTACGGTTTTGGGAGAACAGCTGGAAGAAATTACGAACGGCCATATTAAAAAGATAACCATACGCATGACGCTGGCGATCGGGATAGGGTTTGCCTCTTCACTGGCAATGATCAAGATTTTGACACAGATCAACATTTTGTGGTTTTTGGTGCCGCTCTATGCCATCGCCCTTATCATGATGATATTTACGCCCAAGTTGTTCGTAGGGCTGGCCTTTGACTCAGGAGGAGTATCCGGAGGCGCTTTGACGTCCGCTTTTCTGACCCCCCTCACGCTTGGTGTCGCGCAGGCCGTAGCGGCCACATCGGGCACGGGCGGACAATCCATTTTGGTCAATGGTTTCGGCATCATCGCTTTTATTTCGGTTACCCCATTGATTGCTGTGCAATTCTTAGGTATTATATATGATATTAATCTCAAGAAGGCAAACAAGTCTCTGGACGATGCCGATATGCGCGATATGGAAACACTGGCGATGCTGGCGGATCATGCCGGATACAGGCAGGATCAAAGCGAAATGCTGACAACTGGCGAAGAACTGCCGCTTGAAAACGAGGACGTGAGCGCAGATAGGCAACAGGATGGTATAAAGGAGGGTAACGATACCCATGACGGAATGTAACTATGGTGTCGAATTTTTTACTCTGATTGCAGGCAGAAAGCACAAAGATGAATTCATCAAATTGCTGCTGGACTCGGGATGTCACCTGATTGATGTGATATATGCCAAAGGTTCTGTTCAATCCGGGTATTTCAAAGATATGCTGGGGCTTGTTCCGGAGGAAAAAAAGGTCATGATTACTTGCCTGATTGCCAGCAATCTGTCCGACGCCTTGCTGGAACAGCTTAATGTGCAATTTCATTTCGACAAACCAAATACCGGAATTGCTTATGTAATACCAGTGGATAAATTGTCTGTTTGATGGGGGAGGGAAATGATGAACACCAATATGAAAGCTTTGTATATCGTTGTCAATGCAGGGTTTGCTGAGCAGACGGTTGAGTTTATTCGTTCCAAGGGCGTTTCGGGTGCGACCATCATGAACGCACGCGGGATCAGTTCGATGTACAAAGAAATCCTGGGTATCAGCATTGACAGCGAAAAAGAAATTATCCTGACACTGACCGACAGTGCTACGGCCGATGTCATCATGGATATCATAAAACAGGACGCGGCATTTAAAGCGGAGGCTCACGGCATCTGCTTTACTCTTCCGGTCTGGAAGACGGTTGGCATTGGTCAAAGCCGTATTCAAGATACAGCCGGAGATACCGCCGG
>JAEZJA010000224.1 GCA_023415895.1 Bacillota bacterium | reverse complement strand
AAAGACGGTTTCCGGTTATTTTGAGTTCGGTTCGTTAATGACCGCAAGATTCTCCTTAATGGTGATGCGATCCTCGCAGAACAGGGACACCGCCTGGGGCAGAAGTTCCCATTCAGCCTGGCGCATTACACGCAGCTGCAATGTTTCGGGTGTATCCGTCGCCAGCACAGGTACCGCCTTTTGCAAGAGGATGGCCCCCCCGTCGGGGATCTCATTGACAAAATGCACGGTGGCACCCGTGACTTTCACGCCGTAAGACAGCGCCGCCTGATGTACACGCAGCCCGTAATACCCCTTGCCGCAAAAGGCAGGAATGAGTGAAGGGTGTACATTGATGATGCGGTTGCGGTATCGGCCGATCACGCGTTCCCCTAGAATGCAAAGGAAGCCTGCCAGCACCACCAGATCGGCCTTGCTTTTGTCCAGCTCATCGAGCAGCGCCGCATCGAATGCCGTACGATCATCGTAGGCATGTCTGTCCAGCACGGTTGTGGGCACGCCGTGGCTGTGCGCCCTTTTCAGTGCATATGCATCGGGGCTGGAAGAAATCACGCGCACAATATTGCCGTTTTGAATCATTCCGGCGTCCTCGGCATCCAGCAGCGCCTGCAGATTGGTTCCGCCCCCCGATACCAGCACAACAATGTTTTTCATAGGATCTCCACACCCTTGTCGCCTGCTGTCACCTGTCCAAGGATCACGGCCTTTTCTCCTGCACCGCTGAGCACGCGCACGGCTTCGTCAGCCTTGTCCGGCGCGACTGCGATACACAGTCCCGTACCCATGTTAAAGGTGTTGAACATATCGTGCTCAGGAATATTCCCCGTTCTCTGAAGCAGATGGAATATGGGCAGCACGGGAACATTGCTCTTTTCAATCGTCGCCTGCAAACCTTTGGGAAGCATACGCGGTATGTTCTCATAGTAGCCGCCGCCCGTAATATGCGAAATGCCGTGAATGCCCGTCTTGCGGATCAGCTCGAGAATCGGTCTGACATAAATCTTCGTCGGTGTCAGCAGCGATTCGCCAAGCGTCGTGCCTAAATCCTCAATGTACAGCGATAAGGTCTTCTCCGACATATCAAAGACCTTGCGGACCAGTGAAAAGCCATTGGAATGCACGCCGCTGGAAGCAACACCGATGAGCGCGTCTCCCTCTTTTACCAGACGAGAATCCACGACCGCTTCACGGTCTGCCAAACCCACACAAAAACCGGCAAGGTCGTATTCGTCGGTGGGATAAAAGCCGGGCATTTCAGCCGTCTCTCCACCGATCAGCGCGCAGCCCGCCTGCACGCAGCCTTCCGCTACGCCCGCCACAATAGAGGCGATCTTTTCGGGAACGTTCTTGCCACAGGCTATATAATCAAGGAAAAACAGCGGCTGTGCACCCGAGCAGGCAACGTCGTTGGCACACATCGCGACGCAGTCGATACCGACCGTGTCGTGCTTGTCCATCAGGAAGGCCAGCTTGAGCTTGGTGCCCACACCATCCGTGCCCGACACCAATACCGGCCGCTTGATACCCGTCAGGTCGGGTTCAAACAAGCCCCCGAAGCCTCCGAGGTCGGATACGACGCCGGGGATGGCCGTGCGCGCCACATGCGCCTTCATCAGTTCCACGGCCTTATAACCGGCGGTAACATCCACACCGGCGGCTGCATAACTTTCACTTACGCTGTTCATAGAATTCCTGTCCTTTCTTTTGCGTTGTCCTGCCTGCCGGGGTGTCCGGTCAGCCTAGTGTTCGAGGAGGATCTTTTCCTCAAATTTATCCTTGGGCATTTCCAAGGGCGGCTCTACGGGATAGTGACCTGTAAAGCAGCCGTCGCAGAAGTCACAGTTGGCATTTTTGGCGATTTTGCGCACACTGTCCACGCTCAAATAGCCCAGACTGTCCACCCCGATCTCTTGCGCAATATCTTCCACCGTATGCAGACGGCAGGCAATCAGCTTGGCGCGGCTGTCAATATCCGTGCCAAAATAGCAGGGATGCATAAAGGGCGGCGAGGACACCAGCATATGCACTTGAGTCGCTCCTGCTTCACGCAGAAGCCTGACGATGCGGGCGCTGGTTGTACCCCGCACGATGGAATCGTCAATCATAATCACCCGCTTGCCCTCCACAACCGAACGCACGGCGTTGAGCTTGATCTTGACCGCATCCTCGCGCTGCCCCTGCGTGGGCTGAATAAAGCTGCGTCCCACATAACGGTTCTTGATAAAGCCCACACCGTAGGGAATGCCCGATTGACGTGCGTAGCCGAGTGCGGCGTCCAATCCCGAATCGGGAACACCAACGACGACATCCGCCTGAATGGGATGCTCAAGTGCCAAAAAAGCACCGGCGCGCTGCCGCGCTTCGTAGACACTCGCATTTTCAATGACGCTGTCAGGGCGAGCGAAATACACGAATTCAAATACACACATGCCGCTTTTCTGGCCGCAGTGCGTGGTGATCGATTGAATTCCTTCTTTGTTGACCACGACAATTTCACCCGGACGGATATCCCGGATAAAATCCGCACCCACGCTGTCAAGTGCGCAGCTTTCGGAGGCGAACACGACCGCGCCGTCCTGCGTTTTACCCATGCACAGCGGGCGGAAGCCCTGTGGGTCGCGCGCGGCGATCAATTTCCGGGGAGACATGACCACGAGCGAATACGCGCCCTTGATCACATTCATAGCCTCTTCCACGGCCTTTTCAATCGAAGGGGTGTTGAGCCGCGCCTTGGTGATGGCATACGCGATCACCTCGGTATCGCTCGTGCCGTGAAAAATGGCACCCTCCATCTCATACTGATGGCGGAGTTCAGGGGCATTGACCAGATTGCCGTTATGTGCCAGAGTCATCGATCCCTTGACGTGACGAACAACAAGAGGCTGCGCATTGTTGATATTGCAGCTACCGGTGGTGGAATAACGCACATGACCGACGGCGATATCCCCTCGCCCGAGCTTCTCCAGCGTTTCTGCCGTGAACACCTCGGGAACGAGTCCTGAAGCACGATGGGAACGAACAACACCGTCTTCGTTGACAGCAATGCCGCAGCTTTCCTGCCCACGGTGCTGCAGCGCATATAAAGCGAAATAAGTGGAGCGCGCCACATCGCTTTTTTGGGGTTCATAGATGCCAAATACACCGCATTCTTCATGAAGCTGATCGAACATATGCAGGAACATCCTTTCGGGTATGGTATGTTGAAAACGATAGTACAACGGAAGTGGGCTTATTTACCGGTCAGACGGTGCATCATTTCCTGATAGGCCTCGACCTCACCGCCCATGTTGCGGCGGAAACGATCTTTATCCAGTTTCTCATGGGTATGAACATCCCAGAAACGGCAGGTATCGGGAGAAATCTCATCAGCCAGCACGATTGTGCCATCCGAAGTCTTTCCAAATTCGAGCTTGAAATCCACCAGCTCGACATCCAGCTTAAGAAAATACGCTTTCAGGAAGGCGTTGACATGGAATGCATAGTCCGTGATGGTGTCGATCTCCTCCTGCGTCGCCAATCCCAGAGCCAGCACATGATAGTCGTTAATCAGCGGATCGCCCAAGGCATCGTCTTTGTAGCTGAATTCGAGAGAGGGCTGTTTGAGGGGAGTACCCTCTATTACGCCAAAGCGCTTGGAGAAGGAACCGGCGGCAATGTTGCGCACAATGACCTCCAGCGGAACAATGGTCACCTTTTTCACGAGCGTCTCGCGTTCGGACAGCTCCTTAACAAAATGTGTGGGAACACCGTCTTTTTCGAGCTCCTGCATCAGAATGTTGCTCATGCGGTTGTTGATGACGCCCTTACCGAGAATGGTGCCTTTTTTCTCGCCGTTGAAGGCGGTCGCATCGTCCTTGTAATCGACAATCAACAGTTCTGGATCGTCCGTTTTGAATACTTTTTTGGCTTTTCCTTCATAAAGCTGTTCCAGTTTGTTCATGTTCCATCCCTGTC
>JAEZJA010000210.1 GCA_023415895.1 Bacillota bacterium | reverse complement strand
AGCGATGACCGGGTGACCGGCTTCATGCTCAAGTCCATGGTGGAAATAGGCGATCCCGAAATCTATTACTATCGTAAGAATTCCGCCGCCTCCACTCTCTGCCCCGCCGATATCGAGGCGCTGGATTTGACAGGCTACGACGCCATCCACATGACGGGTATCACCCCTGCAATCAGCGATACGGCACGGCAGGCATGTGATAGGCTGGCTGAGAAAGCCATACAGCGCGGTATGCTGTTTTCCTTTGACCCCAATCTGCGCCCTCAGCTGTGGGCAAGCCAAGAGGATATGGTCCGCTTTATGAATTCCATGGCCGCAAGATGCGATATTTTTCTTCCTGGAATTAAAGAAGCTATGATTCTGTCGGGACTGTCCGACCCTCAGGCAATTGCCGACTACTATCTGAAATCGGGAGCCAAAGCTGTCGTTATCAAGCTGGGCGAAAAAGGTGCTTTTTACGCTACGCCCAAAGCAAGCGGACTTGTTCCCGGTTTCCATGTGTCAAAGATCATTGATACCGTTGGTGCGGGGGATGGCTTTGCCGCTGGTGTGTTGACAGCACTCAAGGAAGGCCTGCCGCTTGAACAGGCCGTACGTCGCGGCAATGCCGTGGGCGCCATCCAGCTCATGAGCCGCGGAGACAATGACGGTCTTCCAACCAAACAGGAACTGGAAGATTTTATGAACAATAAGCCAGACTGGAGGAAATAATATGCTGAATAGATGGGAAGAGCTTTACCGTATTGGTATCGTACCGGTGGTCGTTCTCAACGACGCGGAGAACGCCGTGCCCCTTGCTCAGGCTCTGAAACGCGCCGGCATACTCACGGCAGAAATCACCTTCCGCACGTCTGCCGCTGCCGAAGCCATCCGCCGCATTCATACGCAGGTGCCGGACATGCTTGTCGGTGCCGGAACGGTGACCAGCATCGCCCTTGCCAAGCAGGCAATGGAGGCGGGAGCTTCTTATATCGTTAGCCCCGGCCTCAACCCCAAAGTCGTCGCCTTCTGTCAGGAAAATGACATGCCGATACTGCCCGGCGTTGCCACACCAACAGAAATTGAAAGTGCCATGGAGCTGGGGCTGAGCGAGCTCAAGTTTTTCCCTGCTGAAAACATTGGCGGACGCAATATGCTGGCTGCGCTGGCTTCCCCCTATCGACAAATCCGGTTTGTTCCCACCGGCGGTATCAGCCTGAGCAACTTGAACTCCTATCTCGAGTTGCCCAATGTGCTTGCCTGCGGCGGCAGCTGGATGTGTCCCCCCTCTCTGATTGACGCTCAACAATTTGATGAGATTGAGAAACTCTGTCGCCAAGCGGTTTCCCACATGCACGGGTTTACTCTGGCACATATCGGCATCAATTCGGAAAATGCCGATGAAGCCCATGCAAACGCTTCCGCATTATCAAAGTTGTTCCAAGTTTCTCTCACAGAAACACCCATGGCTTTCTTCAGCGGTTCCATGGTTGAAGTGGTCAAATCTCCTTTTATGGGAGAACACGGGCATGTGGCTATCGACGTAAACAACATAGATCGCGCCGTTGCCTATTTTAAAGCGCGCGGTTATACCTTCCGCACCGAAGGCTGCGCGCGTGACGATAAAGGCATTGTCGCCATCTATTTCGAGCAGGAAATCGGCGGATTCGCTTTGCACCTTCGTCGCAAGCAGGGTTGACGCAAAAAACATTGTTTTAAACCACTTTCACAAACAGGAGCTTTGCTTTTGAAAAAACGCGAAGCTCCTGTTTTCTTATGCCTTCGAAAAGCAAAAAACAATAAGAATTTTAAGATGACCGAAAAATTGAAGGTGTTTTCTGCTTTCATTTTCCTGCAAAATACGGTATACTATCCCCATGGTCCTTTCGACCAATATTTTCATGCAAGGGGGATCTCTGTTGATTTGGTACAGTGAATCGCTGGATCATGTAACAAAGGAACTGCAAGTAGACCTTCAAACCGGACTGAATAACGAAGAAATTGAACGTCGCCTGGAGGATTTTGGGCCCAACAAGCTCAACGATAAACCTCCCCGCACATTTTTACAGCGGTTTTGGCAACAGTTGAAGGATGTTATGATCCTGATTCTGATGATCGCCGCCGCAGTATCGATTGGGTTAAATATCTACCACGCTTATACCGGCGGTGAAACCGACTGGGTGGAGCCCATTGTGATTGTTTTGATCGTGCTGATCAACGGTGTCCTCGGTGTGACACAGGAAAGCAAAGCCGAAGCCGCTCTCGAAGCACTCAAGAACATGTCTTCCCCTCAAGCGCGCGTCTGGCGGAGCGGTGTGCTGCAAACGGTCAAGTCCACCGAATTGGTACCCGGGGACATTGTGGAAATGGAAGCGGGCGATATGGTTCCCGCTGACTGTCGGCTGATCGAAACGGTCAGTTTTCGCTGCGATGAAGCCGCTCTGACAGGAGAATCGGTTCCCGTTGAAAAGAACGCTCAGGCCCACATCGCGGACATTGCTCCGCTGGGCGACCGCACGAACATGGCCTTTGCCAGTTGTGCCGTTTCCTATGGTCGCGCCCGCGCCGTCGTCGTAGAAACCGGTATGCATACCGAAATGGGCAAAATTGCCGCCATGCTGGAGAATGAGGACGAAGGCTCTACGCCGCTGCAACAAAAGCTTGCTCAGTTGGGCAAAATCCTCGGATTTTTGGCTTTGGCTATCTGCGTGATCATCTTTATTGTCGGTCTGTTCAGTGGCCTGCCGCCCATGGACATGTTTATGACGGCCATTTCTCTGGCCGTTGCCGCCATACCCGAAGGCCTGCCGGCCATTGTGACCATCGTTCTTGCCATCGGCGTACAGCGGTTGGTCGCTAAGAACGCGATTGTGCGCCGTCTGCCTGCTGTGGAAACATTGGGCAGCGCCTCGGTCATCTGCTCGGATAAGACGGGTACTCTGACCCAAAACCGCATGACGCTCGTACGCGTGTATGAAGGTAAGCAAAGCATTGCATTGGAGGACAACGTACCCGATGGCGCGCTGGCTCTGATCCGTCTAGGCACACTGTGCACCGATGGCAGCGTACAAATTGTGAACGGTACAGAAAAGCATATTGGCGACCCCACCGAAACAGCCATCATAGCGGCTGCTCTTCGCTATGGCATGAACAAAGACGATTTGGTGACCGAGCATCCCCGCCTTGGTGAAATTCCATTCGACTCCGACCGCAAGCTCATGACGAGCATCAACATGATCAACGACCGCAAAATTGTTATTGTCAAGGGAGCGCCGGATATTCTGTTCGAGCGCTGCATTTGGAGCGCACCGGAAAGTCGTTCACAGGCGGAAGACGCCAACGCCGCCATGGGACGTGACGCGCTTCGTGTGCTGGCCGTGGGCTATAAGTATATCGATACCCTGCCGGTGGATCTCACTTCGGAGGAGCTTGAGGACGGCCTCACCTTCGGGGGGCTGCTCGGTATGATTGATCCTCCCCGCCCCGAGGTGATTGACGCCATCAAGGAATGTGACAGTGCAGGCATACGCTCGGTCATGATCACAGGCGACCATGTCGTGACCGCCTCTGCTATTGCCGCCGAACTCGGCATACTGCACGACGAAAGCGAAGCCATCAGCGGTGCTGAGCTGGCAAAGCTGAGTGATCAGGACTTGTTTGACAACATCCGCCGGTACCGCGTATATGCGCGCGTCACGCCGTCCGATAAGATTCGTATCGTCAAGGCTTGGCAGAAAGCCGGAGAAATCGTCGCCATGACGGGCGATGGTGTCAACGACGCTCCGGCGCTCAAAGCCGCGGATATCGGCTGCGCGATGGGGATCACAGGCACGGATGTCGCAAAAGGTGCGGCAGACATCACGCTGACCGACGACAACTTTGCCACCATTGTCACGGCTGTCAAAGAAGGACGGGGGATTTATGACAATATCCGCAAAGCTGTGCATTTTCTGCTTTCCTGCAATCTTGGTGAAGTCATCACCGTGTTTATTGCCATGCTTCTCTGGAAAGAATCCCCCCTCATGCCCGTGCAGCTGTTGTGGGTCAATCTTGTGACCGATAGTCTGCCGGCCATTGCCTTGGGCATGGAGCCGGTCGAATACGACATTATGAAGCGCAAGCCTCGCTCCAAAGGCGAAAGCATCTTCTCCCATGGACTCGGTTGGATGGCCGGTCTGCAGGGGGCGCTGATTGGTTTGCTGACGCTGATCGCCTATTTTATCGGGTCGCGTGTGTTTACCCTAGAGGGCGGCGCTCACAACATTCCGTTGGGGGACACCATGGCCTTTGCCACATTGGCTCTTTCCCAACTCGTGCACGCTTTCAATATTCGTTCATCGCATTCTCTGTTCCAAATCGGCTTTGGCTCCAATAAGTATATGCTCGGTGCCTTCGCTGCTTCATTGGTACTGATGCTGCTGGTACTTTTAGTTCCTTTTGCACAGGGCATCTTTGACGTGATCGCCATGTCAGCAACCGCCTGGGCAATCGTAGCCGGTCTAGCCATTGCGCCGCTGATTGTGATGGAGATTTATAAAGCGATTATGAAGGTGGTTAACAAGGCGCAATAGAACCTCGTCATTACTAATAAACAGGTAACCCTGAATATTGAAATAGCCTACAGCTCCAATGGCTGTAGGCTATTATTTTACACGTATATTACCGGATGGAATATAGAAAGGGATTGCTTGTATTTTTGATACAGTAGCTTCTATGTAGCGAATAAGCACACCTTTGTGCTCATGATTCCCCTGCTTACCACGGCAGCCTTCGGCTGGATTGCATCAGAACCATTTATGCTTCTTGAAATAGATCAGCGTACTACCGGCCACCACCACGCACAAACCAATGACAAAAGCATACCCGTATGTCCAGTTGAATTCGGGCATACGCAGATTCATGCCATACCAGCCGACGATCAGCGTCAGCGGCAAAAACACAGACGTGATGACCGTAAACAGCTTCATAATCTTATTGAGGTCAATGTCGATCTGTGCCTGATAGGATTCACGCACCTGCGTTACATAATCCCGCAGGTTGAGCACGCTGTGATAGAGGCGGTCAACGCGGCGGGTAATCATACTGAGATAACGCATGGCCTTTTTGTCAATAAAGCCGTTTTCATTCTGCTCAATTTCTTCGGTAATTTCCAGCAGCTGCTCATAATAGCGTTTGAGGGACAGCAGCTTGCGGCGCAGGGCGATAATCTCGTTTGGCATGCCGGACTGTGTAGAGGACATCAGTTTCTCCTCCATATCCGTTACCTCCTGCTCGATTCGTTCGAGCACGATGGCATCGTCACCGGTGAGCTTGTCCAGATAAAGATGCAATATACGCCCCAAACTGATGCTTTTCATTCCTATGCCGCGCAGCTCGTCCATGACCTCACGGACAACCGTATCCTTGTGACACACAAAAAGAAGCAAATGCCCGCTTAAATAAATACAGACCCGTTTGGGTGGCTTGCGCTGATCGGTGTCGTCCGGAATTTGAAGCGTCAGAAAGTCATACCCTTCGCAGCTCTCGTGTGAAGGCACGCCGCTGCGCTGGCAGTCACGGAGAAAATCCGATCGCAACCCCAGCTTTTGCACGAGCGCATCCAGCTCGTCATAATCCGCGACGCCGACATAGGTACGCATCCCATCGGGCATTACGCTTTCGACTGACTGTTCCTGAATGGCATCCTCCATTAAAGCATAGATCATAAGTCATCGTCACTCCTCATCCATGTAACAGAGTATAACACATTTTTTACCAATCGCAATATGTGATCTTTCGTCTAGCCTCCGAATTTATATAGGTATCCAATTGAATTGGGCTGTTTCAAAACAGCCGTTTTGAAACATAATGCACAAAAAATGCGTCTTATAGGCTTCAACAGCCGTTTTAAGACGCATTTCCTTGTTTTATGGCAATTCCATTGTGCCATTTGCTATCGCAGCTTCATTCTATTTTTGTTAAAGGGCAGCCAACGCCTGTACAACCTCCTGCCGCATCGGCACCGAAGCCGCCGCGCCCTTACGTGAAACCGCCAATGAAGAGGCCATCGAAGCGTAGCGCATACAAACTGTCGGGCATTCCCCTCTGGTCAGTCCGGCCAGAAAATAGCCGGTAAAGGTATCCCCCGCCGCCGTCGTATCCACAACCTTTGCCGGAAAAACAGGTGCAAAGCAGCGATCCGTCCCCTTGGAATACCAAGCGCCCTCACTGCCCAGCGTCAGCACGACCGCTGAGTTGGGATAACGGCTGTGGAATTCATCAAGGATTGCCTGCGGTTCGATTTGCTCTGTCAGTGTGGAGCCTTCAATCTCGTTGCAGAGGAACAGCGACGTAAGCTCGAGCGGCAGCTGCAGCACAGCCGCATTCATGGGCGATGGGTTAAGAGCAATGTGCAATCCCTTGCGGGTAGCAAGCTCCATCAACTCCGCCAGTCCGTTGATTTCATTTTGCAGCAGCAGCCAATCCCCCGGCTCAAATTCCGACAGCACCTTCTCGGCCCAGTCTGCATCGATAAGCTGGTTGGCGCCGCCAAACAGCAGAATACAGTTTTGCCCTGCTTTGTCCACCTGGATAATGGCATGTCCGGTCGGTGCCTCGACGACGCGCACATACTCCGTGTTCACGCCGCCCTGTTGCAGCGTGTCGGTCAGAAAACGTCCATCCTCACCGATACAGCCGGCATGCCAAACGCTGGCCCCCGCCCGGGCAAGCGCCAATGACTGATTGAGTCCTTTGCCACCGCTGAAGCGTTCCAGTCGCTCAGAGGAAAGCGTTTCACCCGGACGGACAAAATGATCAACGGCATAGACCATATCCATGTTTAGAGAACCAAAATTTAATATTTTCATGTTTTTTAGCTCCTTTCACGTTACAGAAGCATTCCTGTGTGCTGGCAGTTTTCACTTGGGCTGGTTTGTTGCCAGTGTTACAAAGCGATCAATAACATCCGCAATGGACAGGGATTCGGCATTGCGGATATAGGTGCGAACTGTATCGTGGAAGCGGCTGATCCAGCGTTCGTCAATCCCCTCGCGGCCGACAATAGCACCCATAATGCATCCCGTTGTCGCTCCGGTACAGTCGTTGTCCATGCCCATCGCTACCACCTGAGAAATAGCTTCGGTATAGTCGCCGTGTCCAAGATTCAGGCCGAAAACCACGAGGCAGGCATTGTTGTTGGTATGAACCACGCTCATACCGGCAAAGTGCTCATCCACCGCCGCACGGGCTTCTTCGTAGTTGTGGATGGAGGGTGCGGTCTCCAGCGCCCATTCAATATCCTTGTGCAGAGCACACTCCTTGGGAATCTCCCGCAGGCCCATGCGGATGGCCTCGAACGGATCATCGGTCACAAAGGCCGCCGCTTCAGCCGCCGCAAAGAACATCTCACCGTAAATCCCGTTGCGGCGGTGGCTCAGATAGGCGTCGTAATAACCCATTCTGGCAGCCAGATGGGGATTGCCGGCTGCCGCAAAGGCGAAGCCGTCCGAACGAATATCCGCTCCAATCCACTGACAGTAGGGGTTTTCAATTTCCGCTGTCTGGGATGCCGGGAGCCCCTTCATAAGGTTTTTAAGCGCCACATGCTCCGCCGTGCAGGCACACGGCAGATAGTCCTTCCAGAATTCGCCCACATTTTCCGTCGTAAAGTGGAAGCCATACTTTTCAACGATCAACAACCCGAGAATCGTATAGGTAATGTCATCATCCACCGAAACGCCGTTCATACCCTCGCGGCTGTATTTCACCCGTTCATCCACACCATACTGCTTTGACCAGGGGCGGTCGACCATGCGCCAGTATTCCTTGGGCGGAAACTCCATCCCGCAGTAACCGGCGATGTCCTTCATTTGCTGGATGCTGTACATTTCCACAGGCACTCCCAGGAGGCAGCCTGCAAAACGCCCCAGCACCGCGCCCGTCATCTTTTCCTTGAGATTGTTGACCGGCAACACGGGATTGCCACCCTCGCAAAGTGCCTGGATGGCTTCATACCCGTCGGGCTCCTTGGCCGCCATATCCGCATCCGGTTCCAGCTCTTTAATCGACTTTGCAGCGGCATCGACCGCCGCACGCAGCTTTTCATAGATTGTCCGAACATCCTCCGCACAGCCATACTCGGTTTTAAGCGCCGCGTATTCCGCGATAGAGTTGAGTTGATTTTGCAAAGGTGTAAAGCTTGTGTACGCCATTTTGATTATCCTCGCTTTACTTTTATTGGATGATACCGTATACTCATTATGTTCATCATATTTCATTGTTTCTGATCATTCTACTCTGAAAGAAGGATTTAGTATGCAAATTCGAGCGTATCCGGAGCATTGTCCCGTTACCTTCGCTTCGTTTGAATCCGTCTTTCGACAGGATACCTCCCGGCTGATTTGGGAATTTAATCAACCGCTGCGCGACCAGGTCAATTACCTTCATCATCACGATGCGATCGAGGTGGGCTATTGCCTGTCAGGAAGCGGGGTCTTTTTTATTGATGGCCACCAGCTGCCCTTTCATGCGCCGTGCGCATCTGTGATCTATCCCGGGCAGGTTCATATTGCCATCAGCAAAGGGGATACCGAAAGCCGTTGGCTGTTTGTCACCTTTCAGGCGGAAGGCGTCTTTGCGGCCGAACGATTGGGAAATACCGATCTGCCATGGAGCTCCGCCCAACCGCAGTCCTGCCTGTGTACGCAGCCGTCCATCGTTTCTTTGGCGGCGGAAATTGCAGAGGAATACCAGCAGAAGGAGGCAGGCTGCGATGAATGCATCCGCGGACTGCTGGGAGCTCTGCTTATCCGTCACAGCCGTCTGCCCCGGCGCAAAACGGTCGTCGATTGTCTGCGGCAAAGCTCACTGAGGCAGTTGCAGCCGTTGTTTGAGTATATCAGTATTCACTATTCCGAGGAGATGACCATTGAGCAGCTGGCCGCCATGGCCTTTGTGCACCCTACAACACTGCGCAGCTGGTTTCATGCCGCCGTGGGGATGACGCCCATGCAATACATACATCGCACGCGCATCGCGGTCGCCTGTTCCCTGCTGCGGGGAACGGATCGCCCCATCCTCGACATTGCGCTGGAGGTCGGTTATGGTTCTATGTCGGGATTCAATCGTCATTTTCGTGAAATTTGCGGCTACACGCCCACGTCCTACCGTCGGCCTGTTCATTCCTGATTGAGCGGAATCCGTCGATGACTAACCTGCTCGCGCCATTTGGAAGGCGACAAACCGTATTTTTTTACAAAGCACTTATAAAACACCGAATACTCTCCGAAACCGCAGGGCGAACCCGTTGTGCTGCCGCTGCGGGCGTATGGCTGCACCAAACTGCGCATGCCCGAACTGCCTCTGCTCCAGTCCAATAGCCATGACAGACGCTGCTTGATATAACACACATTACGCAAATAGAGCGATGATACCTTCGAAAAGTATCATCGCTCTATTTGTTTTTTTATCGTAAATTGCAATAACAAATTGAACACTCCATCAAAATAAACAGTCTCACGGGGAAGCTCGGTAGATTTGGTCAAGGAAAGCATCAAATAGCTCCTCAGGGGTATGGTAGTCCAGACGTTTTCTCG
>JAEZJA010000192.1 GCA_023415895.1 Bacillota bacterium | reverse complement strand
GGCTCATGCTGAAAATAATTGGCATCCAGCTCGCCGCTTTCGGTGGCCGTGTTGGGGAGAATGTAATCGTCATATTCGGTAATCTCCAGGGTGTAGCCCTCTTTGGCAAGAACCTCCTTGGCGACCTTGAGAATTTCGGCATGGGGCGTAATGCTCGCGCCGATTTTGATCGTCTTATCATCCTTGGAGGAACCGGAACAGGCCGTCAGCGAAAAGGCGGCCAGGACAAATGCCAGAAACAATGCTGCAATTTTTTTCATGAAACTCTCTCCTATACATAAATTGAATACTGCACAAAATGGGGATTATTTGATGCGTTTGTCCGAACGCTTGGCAATGCGCAGCCCAACCTCCTGAAAAATCTGGACAATGACCACCAGCAGCAGAACGGTCGTCAGCATCACATCGCTGCGATAACGATAATAGCCGTAGTTGATGGCGATGGCGCCCAATCCGCCGCCGCCGACAAAACCGGCCATAGCGGAATAGCTCAGGATGGTGGTGATGGCGATGGCTGCGCCCACGATCAGCGAGGGCTTGGCTTCGCTCAGAAGCACCTTATAAACGATCTGGAAGGGCGAGCTTCCCATGGACTGCGCCGCCTCCACAACACCCTGATCGACCTCCTGAAGCGAAGATTCGACCATACGCGCAATGAAAGGGGCGGATGCGATGATCAGGGGGACAATGGTGGCGTTGGAACCGATGGTGGTACCCGCCACGACTCGCGTAAAGGGCATGACGGCCACGAGCAGGATCAGGAAGGGAACCGAGCGCAGCAGGTTGACGACAAAACCCAGAATGCCGTTGACCGCTTTGTTGGGACATATCCCGTCCTTGGAGGTAATGTTGAGAATTACGCCCAGCGGCAGGCCGAAAACATACGCCAGCACCGTGGAAACCACGGTCATGTAAAGGCTCTCGGCAATGCCGACAAGCATCAGATTAATCATCTCCGGTGTCAGCATTGAGCTCTTCCTCCTTATACGCGATATGCACCGAGTCGAGGTAATTGAAAATGCGCGCGACCGACTGTTCATCATCAGGCAGCTGCAGCACCATTTGACCGAATGCCTTTCCCTCAATGCTGCGGGTGTTGGCCAGCATGATGTTGACCGCCGTATGACATTCCAGCGCCATATTGGCGACAATGGGCTCAAAAGCCGAGTTGCCGTCGAATACAATGCGCAGACAGCGTTTGCCGGTCATGCTTGCCACGCTCTCACTCTTGGGGAGGATCAGCTCCCTAGCAATACGGGACTGGGGACGAAGGAAGACCTCACGGACCTCTCCGGTTTCCACAATGTGGCTTTGATCGATGACCGCTACGCGGTTGCAGATCTGCTCAATCACCTTCATCTCATGGGTGATGATGACGATGGTCACGCCCATCGTTTGATTAATATTCTTTAAAAGCTCCAGAATGGAGCGGGTGGTGTTGGGATCGAGCGCGCTGGTGGCTTCGTCACAAAGCAGCACCTTGGGCTTGGTCGCCAGGGCGCGCGCAATGGCAACCCGCTGCTTTTGTCCGCCCGACAGCTGTGCCGGGTAGGCATTGGCCTTATCCGACAGACCGACCATATCCAACAGCTCGATCGCACGCTTGCGAGCCGCCGCCTTGGGAAGTCCGGCGATCTCCATAGGATAACAGATATTTTTTAATGCCGTGCGCTGTGACAGCAGATTGAAGCCCTGAAAGATCATACCCATGGATTGTCTGGCCTTAAGCAGCTCCTTGTGTGACAAGCTCCCCAAATCCATTCCGTCGAAGATGACCTTGCCAGTTGTTGGAATCTCCAGATAATTGATACAGCGCACCAGGGTGCTTTTACCAGCACCGCTCAGGCCGATAATGCCGAAAATATCGCCCTTTTCAATCGTCAGATTGATGTCTCGGATGGCCTCGACTTCGCCAGAAGCCGACTGAAAGGTCTTTCCGATATGTTCAAGCTGAATCAAATAAATCCCCCCCTCGATTTTTTGCCGGTTACCCGTCGGACAATAAAAAAAGTAGAAAGCTCCAAAAGCTTCCTACTGCTCAATACTCGATACAGCCGGCCTGAGTCAGGCAGCGCCATAGGAATATAAGGAAAGCATTTTGGAAAAAACAGCGCAACGCATCGTGCACATATACATTTCGCACATGCACATCCCCATATTCATCGACAGTGCGGTCACGAAAGGCTTCATGCTGTTTTCTCCTTTCCTTGCTATTCCGGCGGGTTTCTCTCATTATATTCTCACTTTTTTAGTGTGTCAATAGTTTTACATATATTTGCATGTGTTTGTGCAAGTCTCTCATGTTGCATAGACGGACAAATTAGGATAATTTTAAGAAAACCTTAAACGAAATACCGCCGGGATTTGCTTGACAGGTGCGAAAATCCCCCGTATACTGAATGTATGCGAATGGCTCGCAGAGTATTTTTTTGCATTCATTTTGAAATGGGGGATTTATAGATGGAAACCTTGAAATGTACTCAGTGCGGAGCGGACATCGACGCCAGCTCAACCTTCTGCCCGTATTGCGGCAAACCTGTTGCACAGCCGCAGCAACCTCAGCAGACGCACGTTCCCAATCAGCAGGCGTACACGGCTCCATCACAGCAGGCGCCCAACGCGCCGCAGCCGCCCTATGGAGCACAGCCGCCCTATGGTGCACAGCCGCCGTATACTGCACCCCAACAGCAAAGTTATAACGCGCCGCAGCCGCCATACGGTGCCCCACAGCCCAATTATGGAGCACAGCCTCCCTACGCTCCCTATAAGCAGCAAGGCATGCCCGTGCCTCCCGGATATGAGCAGAAGAGCAAGCTCGCGGCCGGTCTGTTGGGTATTTTCCTGGGCTCCCTGGGTATACATAACTTCTATCTGGGGTATACCAGCAAGGCTCTGATTCAGCTGCTGGTCAGCACATTGACCTGCGGTTTTGGTGCCATCCCTATGTTTGTCTGGGCGCTTGTTGAGGGCATTCAGATTCTGACAGGCAGCATCAATGTGGACGCCAAGGGTGTTCCGCTCAAGGACTAAGCGCAGCAAAATATTCATACTCTCTTGATAATAAACCCTGCCGCGCTCTGCGGCAGGGTTTTGTCATAGAAAGCCTTGCCCTTGAGGGGAAGGTTAAATTGCTTGCTTTTGACAGTGGTAGAGTGTAAGATATGGGTATCTAGGAAGAAAGCTAGGGGTTGCCGATGCCTTATCAGAAGAATCAAATCCTGACAATCGATATTACCGGTGCCACCGCTGAGGGCAGCGGTGTGGGACGTGCGCCTGCTGACGATGACGGGGGCAGCGGCCTTGCCGTCTTCGTCCCCTATACCGCGGTGGGCGATACCATACGCTGTCGTTTGCTCCGCACACAGTCCACCCATGCCTTCGGACGCATGGAGGCGCTGCTCAAGCCATCCCCCGACCGGCCGGAAGGTGACGAGCAAACGCAGAATGGGGGCTGCTCGGTCTACGGGCGATGCGGCGGCTGCACATGGAGGCATGTGCGCTACGATGCCGAGCTCCAGTATAAATGGCAGCGCGTTGCCGACGCGATGAAGCGCATCGGGGGCTTGGATATCGAGCCCCAGCCCATTGTGGGCAGCGAGATGTGCGACCATTATCGTAACAAGGCGCAATACCCCGTCGCGCCGGGGGAGCACCGTGCGCTGGTTGGCTTTTATGCGCCGCATAGCCACCGCGTGATCGAACAGCACGATTGCCTGTTGCAGCCCGCTTTTTTTCGCACGATCGTAGATATTGTGGTGCGCTGGGCCAAAAAAGCTGGAGTTGCCGCTTATGACGAGACCACGAAACGGGGACTGCTGCGCCATATCTACATCCGCGCCGCCGAGGCGACGGGGGAGGTCATGGTGTGCCTCGTGTGCACTTCCGGCAAACTCCCACTCACGGATGCGCTGGTCGATGCGCTAAAGACCGAGGTGCCAGGATTGGCTTCGGTGATGGTCAATATCAACCGTGAGGATACCAACGTGATTCTGGGCGGCAATGAATATGTGCTGTGGGGAAAGGGCTATATCATCGACGAGCTTTGCGGCCTGCGTTTTCGTCTGTCGCCACGCTCTTTTTATCAGGTCAATCGCCGTCAGGCAGAGAGGCTCTATCAACTGGCGGCACGCGAGGCCGGACTGACCGGAAAGGAAACCTTGCTCGATCTCTATTGCGGCACGGGCACGATCGGCCTATCTATGGCGCATCAAGTGTCACAGCTTATCGGCGTGGAGCTGGTGGAAGCGGCGGTGGAGGATGCCCGTCTTAATGCACAAGAGAACGGCATCACCAATGCAAGGTTTGTGTGTGCGGATGCTGCCAAAGCGGCGGCTCAACTGGAAAAAGAGGGGGTGCGCCCCGATGTCGTGATTGTGGATCCCCCGCGCAAGGGCTGCGACGAGGCGCTGATCGCAACGATCGCGTCGATGGCTCCCGCACGCATCGTGTACGTGTCCTGCGATCCCGCTACGCTGGCGCGCGATGTCAAACGTCTCGTAGCCCACGGCTATACCGCCGAGCGGGTCACCCCCGTCGATATGTTCCCCCGCACACCGCACGTGGAGACGGTTGTCCAGTTGGTTAGAAAAAAGCCGGACACATATCTGGATGTAAAGATCGACTTGAGCGAGCTGGATGCTACACCGGCTGAAACAGCTGTGACCTACCAAGAAATCAAGGATTACATTTATGATAAGCATGGCGTGAAGGTTTCTTCACTAGATATTTCCCAGGTCAAGCGTCAATGTGGCTTAGACGTGGAAGAATGCTATAACAAGCCGAAGT
>JAEZJA010000181.1 GCA_023415895.1 Bacillota bacterium | reverse complement strand
GAAGACTATACCGTGCTGACGGATACGACTCAAACGGGAGAAAGCATTACCGTTTGGGTTAACAGCGGACGTGACCAGACGCAAATTATCAAGGAAATGATTGATGCTGATTTCACACCGTCCACGGGTATTAGTGTGAATCTGGCCTTGGTAAGCGGCAGTGGATTGTCCGGCTCCAACGGCTTAATCGAAGCGACGCTCGCCGGCAAAGGCCCGGATGTAGCGCTGATGGTATCACGAGGACAGCCGATAAATCTCGCATGGCGGGGCGCCTTACAGGATTTAACGAAATTCGATGGCTATAAGAATGTGGTCAAGAGGTTTGCCTCTGATGCGACAACACCCTATACATTCCAAGATGGCGTCTACGCCTTGCCGAATACACAGTCTTTCTACATGATGTTCTATCGCACCGATATTTTTGAAGAACTGGATGTGACCCCACCAAAAACATGGGATGAGTTGTTTTCGTTAACGGCGATATTACAGCGACAAAATATGAGTATTGGTATTCCGTATTCCAACGTAACAGCGCAAGGTGCTGTGGATACGGGCCTCGGTACAAAAGATATCTTTGCTACCTTGCTCAAGCAAAACGGCGGCTCGCTTTATAATGAAACCCACGACCAAACGGCTCTGGATACCAATGAAGCTTTCCAAGCATTCCAGTTGTGGACAGATTTCTATAACTTGTACGGGTATCCATCTGACTATGATTTCAACACGCGGTTCCGCACAGGTGAAATGCCTTTGGGGATTGCACCTTACGAAATGTACAACACCTTTGCGGTTGCGGCTCCGGAAATACGCAACCAATGGGCGATGACCAGCTTGCCGGGTACCCTGCGTGAGGATGGCACCATTGACTATTCGGTGGCCGCGTCCGGTTCTGCCAATATCCTCTTCAAAAAAGCTGAAAACCCCGATGCATGTTTTGAGTTTTTGAGTTGGTTTACATCAACGGACGTTCAATTGGAGTACGGCAACGCTATTGAAGATCTATTAGGCCCCTCGGCTCGGTATTCTACTGCCAATCTCGAAGCGTTTGAATTACTTCCTTGGTCTACCAAAGAAGTTGAGGTGATTAATAAGCAGCGTGAATCGGTATTTGAAATACCCGAAGTGCCCGGCGGCTACTTCGTTACCCGTTGCTTGGACAACGCATTCCGTGCCACTGTATACAACGGAAAGAACGCCAAAGAAACCTTTGAACGCGAAAATAAAACCATCAATCAAGAGATTGCTCGGAAACTAGTGGAAGTCAACAAAATTGTATCAAAGGAACAAAAAAGAAAGGGGAGCGACCAGTGATTAATTCCGAATCTCAGCTTAAAGCGCTTCCCATAAAAGAGAAACTGCGTCATAGCGCAATCAGTTATGTGCTGCTGTTTCCATTCATGATATTGTTTTTAACTTTTACCGTGATCCCGGTATGTGCTTCAATTGTATTGAGTTTTACCGACTTTAATATGTTAACTGCCCCAACGTTCACCGGGTTTAACAACTATATGCGCATGATTTTACAAGACCAGGTGTTTTTTACCGTCTTGAAAAACACATTTCTGTTTGCACTGTTTACCGGCCCGCTAAGCTATATCTTATCGTTTTGTTTCGCGTGGCTGATTAACGAACTAGGGCGGCATATGCGCACTTTTCTTACCTTCATATTCTATGCACCGGTTCTGGCGGGTTCGTCCTATATGATTTGGCAGTTTTTATTCAGCGGTGATCAATACGGCTTGATTAACTCCTTTCTAATCCGCATGAGCTTTATCAACGAACCGATTAAATGGCTAAGCAACACAGATACGGTCATGGGTGTGTTAATTCTTGTACAGCTATGGTCGAGTTTAGGCGTCGGATTCTTAGCGTTTATAGCCGGATTTCAAAACTTGGATCCTAGCTTCTCAGAAGCGGCGGCGATTGATGGTGTGAAGAATCGCTGGCAGGAACTGTGGTATATCACCATTCCACAAATGGCACCGCAATTAATGTTCGGTGCGGTTATGCAGATTTCTGCAAGCTTCGGAGTCAGCGGCATCATCATGACGTTGGCAGGCTTCCCTACAACCAGCTACAGCGCAGATACCATTGTTACATACATTATGGATATCGGCACGGTACGTTTTGAAATGGGTTATGCCTGTGCCATCGCGACTGTCCTCTTCCTTATGATGTATTTGATTAATCGCGGCATTTCCAAAATGCTTGGTAAGTATAGTGACGCTTAATCACTACAAGCACGAAAGGCGTGTTCATTATTGGCTGTTTCTATTTTTAAGAAAAAGATTAATCGGTCTCTTGGCGGAGATATCGGTATCATCCTTCTATTGTTAGCCGTCGGTTCGTTTCTGATACTTCCTCTGGTCTATGTTGTAGTCACGGCATTTAAACCGTTGGATGAAATCTATGTATTTCCGCCACAGCTGTTAACGGTTAAGCGTCCGACGATGGACAATTTTATTGAGCTTGGCAAAGCTTCCAACAGCTTTTGGATTCCAATTTCCCGGTATATTTTTAACAGTGTGTTTGTTAGCTTAGTCGTCACACTGGGGCATTTGTTGCTATCCAGCATGGCTGCCTATCCGCTGTCTAAACATATATTCTGGGGCAAGAAGACACTGAATCAATTGGTTGTTTTGGCGTTGTTGTTTACTGGTTCGGTGACCTACATTCCGCAATACATTGTCATGTCCAAGCTCAACCTCATCAACACGTATGGGGCCTCCATATTACCCGCAGTACAGTCTACATTAGGGCTGTATCTCATGATTAATTTTATATCACAGATTCCCGATTCCATTATGGAAGCCGGACGTATTGACGGTGCGGGCGAATTTCGAATTCTGTTTCAAATCGTTATGCCTAGTGTTAAACCTGCGTGGCTGACTGTATCAATCTTTGCCTTTCAAGGCATCTGGAATT
>JAEZJA010000103.1 GCA_023415895.1 Bacillota bacterium | reverse complement strand
TATCAGCTCTCAGGCGAACTACAAGACCATTTATCTGGACGACCTTCAGGTAATCAATCCTCCTCGCGACACGCAGACACCCGCTCTTTCGGATCTCACCGTACTGCCCTACAACGATAACGGTGCTTCCGTTTCGTGGACGGTGGAAGACGATAAGACCGATGCTATCGAATTAAAAGCAAACGTCTATTATGGCACCGATCCTATCACGCAAGACATGATAGCCGCTTATGAAACCAATAATCTGACGGATACAGACATGGTAAAAATCCCTGTCGATGCCGGTGAAAGCGAAGCATTTGTGGACGTCTTAGTGCCGGAAACCACCTATTATTTCGCTGTTTCTGTCGCCGATTTGTGGGGGAATATCGCCTACGCCTTCAGTGACACCTATACCACGGACATCTCTCACCGGACATTGCAGGGTTTTGAAGACCTGATCGCCGGTGAAGCCGTTCCCACCACCGTAGCAACCAAAAACAACTTCGCCTTATCCGTCAACACCGACTCTGCGTATGTGCGCAATGGCGTGCAATCTCTGAAATGCGAACCCACCTATACCTATCCGTTGCTCCGTCTGTACAGCAATGCAGGCGATTTCTCCGGCGATGGGTTCCGCCTCTTCTTCCGTGTTTCCGGCGGCAGTGTGCAGATCACCCGCGGCGATGTGCATCTGGCGGACGGTACCACCATTACGCTGTTTACCTACGTCATGTGCCATGATAACGCTTGGTTTACGGTTAAATATGCTGACTATGCCTCCAAATTGAACGAGTCGCAGATCGCCCAGATTACCTCCGTATCCTTCGTGTTTAACATGAGCAATGCGGACAACTACAAAACATTGCACGTCGATGATCTGCAGGTCATGATTCCTAACGATCTGCTCCTCAATGTTCGCCATGATACCTTTGACGAATCGGCCTATGCCGGCGTGACCATGACCGGCGGTTCGGTAGTGCGCACCAAAGATTATGTACGTGGCATCGCCCAAACGACTGATCATCCCGATTACGGCTACAACATCCCCCAAGAGATCAAAGATATTGATGAGCAAAACTATCAAGAACTGGCGATTTCCAGTTTCCGCACGTATGCCGCTCTGAACCAGAAATCCCTGAACAATTATCAGGATGCGGGCTATACCGTCATCTGGACATCCGGACCGGATACGCCCACAGATGAGAACAAGAGCCAATACAGCAACGGCGAAAAATACAACGTCAACTGGGCGGATGAAGACACACAGGCCGCCTATATCAACAAGCTCACGAATGTTGCAAAGGAAATCACCAATACTTCCGCTCTGGAAATGATTGTCATGGGCAACGAACCTCGTTGGCTGACTCAACGCTCCGACGGTACGTGGGATTACACCGGCTATGACGATCTGACAAAAGCGGCCTTTGCCTCTTGGCTGGAAGATCGTTACGGTACGGTTTCGTATATGAACCAGCTGAACGGTTGGAGTTACGATTCGTTTAGCAGTGTGCCCTTTAACAATTTCGGCACAAACAGACTCTATACGGAATCTTGGCTGTTCAGACGTCAATTGTTCACCAACTTTATGCAACCCGCTTTTCAGGCATTGAAAAACTTAAATTCCAACATCAACATGTCCTTGGCAAAATTTGTGGGAAGCGACCCTGTCTGCGATGACAACTACATGAGTTTCTTGGATTACGGCGGACAGAATTTGTATTTGCACGACCGCAGCTTTGCCTATTACACCGCTGCGTTGTACGAATTATGCGGTGTTTCCGGCTCACGTCCGGTCTATAATACCGAGTTCGGATATCCTAACGGCGCCGATCATGTCTACGATGAAACCATCAGCGCCAAGGCCGCCCGCAGATACAAGCAGTCCATCTCACTGATGTACATGAACCCGCAGGTACAGGGATCTTACACCTATATGTATTCCGGTGTGGATCGCGAACCCCAAGAATGGGGCATCACAGATGCATACCGCAACAAACGTCTCAGCTATTACGGTTTGAAACAGATCTATAACGACATCCGTTTCTTGGATGAAACCTACATGAAAGATTCCGCTTCTGCCTCTCCGTTAGTCGCGGTTTCCAACGGCATCTCCACCAAACTGGCAAGCGGCTCCATCAACCGCGAAGATCTGATTCGTTTGCTCAGCTCTCAAGGTGTCGGCATGGAATATGTCCAGATGGATGATGCTTCTAACATCGACAGTCTGACAATGAACAAGCTGATCCTCGATGATTCTGTGCTGTACCAAAATCCGGACGGATCCGGCGATGCCGGCACCGCTCTCGCGAATTATCTGGCCAACAGCAACAATTCTGTTTTCACCTTTAACGACGGCGAATTCTCCAGCTTGTACGGCTTGCCCAACGCTATTGCCGGTTCAACTGGTTTGCAGCTTGCCGAGCAATATGACAACTTCACCGCTTCCACCGCTTCCATCGCGAATAACTACAGCTATTCCTGGAGCGAACTGGCCCCCTTCATTCACAGTGAGTTTGTCAACGGCCAGGTAGCGGTTACCCCCGGCACCATCAACGAGTCCGCTGTTCGTTTGCTGGATACCCGCGCAAGCAATGATGCTCAGACATGGCAGCTCCAACAGCGCCTGCAGTATGTCAACGGTCATCTCTATCTGTGCATCACCAACACCGGCGACACCATTGTTGATGAAGTCAACATCACCTTAGGCATTAACAACGGCGTTATGGTAAACCTGAAACCCTCCATCATGGCGGCAGATGGCGACGTACTCGTCAGCAAGCCCGCCACCTTGACAAAACCCGAATGGGTTACCACGAGTGCCATCGATTACGGCGCTATCACCATCCGCAATTTGGATACCTATGCCTTCATCGATCTTGGCATGGCCGTTTCAGAACCGGCACCCGCCAAATCCGACCTGACCATATCCACACAAAAAACCTTGATCGACTTTGAAGCTGCTCCCACCTCGCTGAACGGACTAGTTAAGGCTCCTTACGGCACATCCGTTGCCTATTCCGACAGCCACGCCGCCACAGAAGGCGGAGTTTCCCTGATGCTGACCGCTAGCGACAACCGCTACCCGGGCGTGACCCTTACCACCTATGCCGGAGAATTTGTCGGTGACGGCATTCGATTCTGGTATAGCGCCCCTGATGCTACAGAAGCTTTGTCCGGAATCAGCCTGGTGACCGACAGTGGAACCGTTATTGCCTCGTTGTCGGCCTCCGATCTGGTGGGTGTGCCCGCAGAAGGTTGGTACACCGTCAATTACAGACAGCTCGGTCTGTCTGCTGCTCAGATCGAATCCATTGCCGGTATTGCCATTCGGTTCCGTTATGAAAGCGCAACATCCGTCGCATGGATTGATGACGTAACGGTGCTCAACCCCGCCGCATCTTCCATTACGTATCCCAGTGCCACCAATGAAACCGTAGCCGGTGTGGATATCGATATTTCCCGCCTTACCTCTAACGGCATGACTGCGGAAATCACTTCGCTGGGCTGCGCTCTCCGCTCGTCCTCAGAATATCCCTCCATCAGCATTCCGGTTGGCCGGTACACCAGTTCCATTACGGCGAGTCTGACCAACACCAATCTTTCTATGAACGCTCTACTTACCAAATACACGATCGTGTATGAGGATGGCAGCTCCGTTTCCGGAACGAATTATACCAGCATTCCTGTGGGCGGCAGCTATAACCTGATCATGCCCCAGCCGAACTTGGCGAAAAAGGTCAGCCGCGTGAACATCGTATTCCGCAATCAGGGTGTTGCCACTGGCAACATTATTGATCTGACAATCACATCCATGCTGTACGAGAACGTACCGTCTAAGCCGGTCGTTGATGTGATGCGCGAAATCGATGCCGTCAATCCCTTTAATTATGCTTCTGTGAAGAATCGCTACGATGCGTTGACAGAAGAACAGAAGCCGTTTGTGGCAAACAGCGCCAATTTGGATCAGCGCTTTGCTCCTTCGCTTCAACAGGATCTGGGCGCACAAGTGACTTACACCATCACCAACCCCGCCGAATTAACAGCCACTCTCAGCGCAAACGGATACACCCTTTGTGAGTCCGGTGTGCTGATCATTCCGACGGATTCCCTCGTTGGCGATCTGACACTGGAGAACGCGCTAATCTCTTCCGCGGTTCGCAAGGTAAGCGACCTCTTGTCGGATGACATGGATAAGACGTCTTATGCCCAGTGGCAGATCATCGATTCTGCGCAGAATGCGTCAACGGCGTACAGTGCTCGTGCGTTCGCCACATACAGCAACGGATTCCGCACGATCACTTTTTACAGCTGAAACAGCAACACTGAAGGCGAAATATTGAACGGTACGTTGACCAAATCGCTTGATAGTTTTCTGGCCAAAAATGCGCGTAGTCTGATTGAATAACGATTGACTGCGTGGAAGTACAACTAAACTTCTAAATAAACAGCCCCGAAAAAAGTCGGGACAGAAACACTGAAAAGTGTTGGCTGTCCCGACTTTTGCTGTAAAATTGAGTTGTGAAAAACATTTCCGAGCTCTTAGAGCATAACAGAAATGGGCGAAAGCAGTAACAGTTAACGCTCCCAATGAATATGGAAATTCAAATACGGTACCGCTATTTTTTTAATTTTTTAAAACTCCCTATCCCCTCACTTGCACCTCACCAAGTAGTATTTGTTATAGTTCAATCAAACCGGAGAATTATTAACAAAACTATGGAAAGGAAAATGAGGTGCAATGGGGAAATC
>JAEZJA010000083.1 GCA_023415895.1 Bacillota bacterium | reverse complement strand
GATATATGAGTACGCCGCTCTTTGCGTGCGAGCAGCCCTAAGCGACAAATCAAAAAGCCTGCGTCCCTTGGGACACAGGCTTTAAAAATATGTTGCAGGAGCAAAGGCAGCGGCAGTCTTTGTTTTGGCAGATGTTAAACCGCCGTTACTTCCAGAGGCGGATCTTGCCGCTGTTTTGAAGCTGTACAAGAATCATGACAATGACGGGAAAAAGAATCATAGCAAAGATACCAACCGAGCGCAAGCCCAAATACATAAAGAAGAGGGTCACCAGAGGATTGAGACCAATCTGCTGGCTAACCAAACGGGGCTCCAGAATATTGCGCACAATGGTAATGATGACATACATTAGGCCCAAACCGATGAACAGCCGCACATTGCCCAAAGCCAAGGAAATAAACGCCCAGGGTATCAGGATCGTGCCGGTACCCAGCACGGGCAGAATATCGATCAAGGCAACCAGAGCGGCAACCAAAAGGGAATACGGCACAGAAAGGATGGACAGACCGATCGTCAGCTCCAGGAACGTGATGAACATGAGCAACAGATAAGCACGCAGCAGCTTGAACAGGGTGTTCGAGCACAAATCCCGGATCGTATGAGCAAGCTGGCTATGGCGTTCGGGAACCTGACGCAGAAAGAACGCCATGACCTTTTGATAGTCGATTGTCAGGAAGATGGAGGCAATTACCCAGATAATAAAGCTCACAAACAACAGCGGCAGTTTGGTGGTTGCAAAGGAGGCAAGCCCTGTGGCCGCGGTGGTAAAGATTTTTGAAAGGTACTCTACGATCAGGGAGGAAATCGATTCAATCCCCTGCTGCAGAGTGGCGGTCGCTTGTTCAGGCAGACTTGCCGAGAAATTCTCCAGCGCCATCTGCAAACGGTTCGACAGGTGCATTACCGAGTCTTCAATCAGCTGAACATTGCTGCTGTCGGAAAAGAAGTCAATGATATAGATCACCAGTTGCCAGCACACAACGGCAACAATGCCGGCGAGCAGCAGGATGACGAGAACCACCAAAACCACCGAAAAGAATTTTTTGCTGATGCGCGTCTTTTTAACCAGCCAATGCAGCGGATTCTGCAAAAAGGCCGCGACGATAAACGCCAGCACAAAAGGCATCATCCATAACAGGAGATACCGTACGGCCAGAACGCTGAGAATCGTGATCAGGCCGATATAGCCGAAATTGATCAAAAAGGAAAGACGCCGCTGGGATTTCGTGTTAAGGTGAAATTTTGCGCTGTCGCGCAGCGAATTACCCGGCATAGGGTTGTCCGAAGGCAAAGGAACACGCCCCTTCCATAATGAGTGGAGATTACCACAAGTATAGCGAATAAACGCCATAAATGCAAGTTATTCCGTATGCAGCAGACCGCGGTAGATCTCCCCTTTTTTATGGCCTGTCTGAGCGGCGGCGGCTTTGGCAGCATCCGAAGCAGACAGGCCCTGCTGTGCCAGTAGACCAGCGAGGGCAACCGCGTCCTCCAGCGAGGGTATTTCCACGGCAGGCGGAGCTGCTCCTTCCAGCACAAGCACGAATTCCCCGCGCGGCGCTTGCTGCTGGTAATCAGCGACAGCCTGCTCGAGTGTCGTACGCACGACTTCCTCATGAAGTTTGGTCAACTCGCGGACCAGAGCAATGCGTCGATTGCCGAACACCGAAAGCATGTCTTGGAGTGTGGACAGCAGCTTGTGGGGAGCTTCGTAAAAGAGCATTGTGCGCTGCTCGGCAGCCAGCGAATCGAGATGCTCGCGCCGGCTGCGCTTATTGACGCTGAGAAACCCTTCGAAGGTAAACCGTCCCGCGGGCAAACCCGACACGGCGAGCGCTGTGATGACGGCGCTGGGGCCGGGTACCACACTCACGAGAATGCCCCGCTGGGCACACAGCGCCACCAGATCCTCACCCGGATCGGAAATGGCGGGCATGCCGGCATCGGTGACCAGCGCACAGGTCTCCCCCGCCTCAATTCGCGCACAGATCTGTTCCCCGCGTTCCCGCTTATTATGTTCAAAATAACTAACCAGCGGTTTTTTGATCCCAAAGTGATTCAACAGCGTGAGAGATACACGCGTATCCTCCGCAGCGATGAAGTCACAGCTGCGCAAGGCCTCGACCGCCCGGGGAGACATATCCGAAAGATTGCCGATAGGCGTCCCCACAAGGGTCAGCATACCTACAGGTGTATTTGCTTCAGCCATGGTGTTCATCCCCCTGTGTATTGTCTACGGTGTCCCAAGCTGTCGAAGAAAGAGTGGACGGCCGGGACGGAAAGTCGCCTTTGTTTTGTATCAACGTGGGCTGCATGGTCAAGCCCGGTTTGCCGCCCTTGCGCGCCTCACATAAAACCAACCATGCAGGGGTATCCGGGCGGCTCTGGACAAGCTGTATCCGCTTGGGTTCCAGGCCGCAGCCGCGCAGTGTCGCCAGCAGGTCGCACAGGCGTTCGGGGCGGTGGCACAGGCAAAACCGGCCGCCGTTTCGCAGAAGCCCGCAAGCGGCCTTGGCGATATCCGACAGGGAGCAGCCGCAGCCCTCGTGGCGTGCCAGCTGCGCCTGCGGTGAGAGGCTGACGCCCCCCGAACCGGGGGCGAAATAAGGCGGATTCATGGTTACAACATCCTGTGCATTGGGCGGGAGAAATTCTTTCCACAGGCGAAGGTCGGCATGGTGGATCACAATATGGTCACCCAGCCCGCAGCGCTCGACCGAACGCTGTGCCATGAGGGCGGCATCGTACTGGATCTCCACCCCATGAATCGTCGGAAAGGGAGGGGTGCGGCACCAGAGCAGCGGAAGAATGCCGCAGCCCGTGCCCAGATCGCATACGCTGTCCTGCGGGCGCACTCCGGCAAAGGAGGCCAACAGCAGAGCGTCTTCGCCGAAGCCATGCTGGGGCGAGACCTCCACGCAAAGACCATCGCCGAGCGAAATACAGCGGTGTTCTTGATTCATACGTATATCCTTTCAGAAAACCGGAAAAATAACCCTGTGGCCCTTCGCAGAGGGGTGTACGGGTGAAGACGTTTATTGACTGCCATACCGCGCAGGCAAGCAAGTCACGGAGAAACAACTTTGCCGGACAGTCCTCCCTGCAAAGCAGAACTGTCCGGCAAACGTTCGAATGTGCAAATTACTCAGCCTGAGGAGCGCCAACCGGGCAGACCTCTGCGCAGGAGCCGCACTCGGTGCAAACATCCGGGTTGATCTCATATTTGCCATCGCCTTCAGATATCGCGGAAACGGGGCATTCGGCCTCGCAAGCGCCGCAGGCAATGCATTCGTCACTGATTTTGTAAGCCATTGAAAAGCACCTCCTTTGTTGTATCCTTATAATAATACCATACTCGCATCAAAAATCAAGGCACACAACGAAAATTCCAGCAAAAACAAGGGACCATACCGTTCCCCCGCCCTATTCCTCGAGCGCAGAAACATCGTCTTGTTCCTTGGAGTCGCCCTTGGTATGCGCATCACGTACCACCTTGATATCCCGCACGTTGACAAGCGTCGGGGGAGAATCGGGGTACTTATCCAGCTTCACCTTGAGCGCGCCGGTTAACAGGCTGGATTCCACGACCACGCCGCGGCCCTCTTTGGTGTTGACCACAGCGCCGATTTTCGGGGTGATTTTGATCAGCGCTTCATAGGCGTCCTGTTCATACTTCAGACAGCACATCAGTCGGCCGCAGGTACCCGAAATTTTGGCGGGGTTGAGGGAAAGACCCTGTTCCTTGGCCATCTTGATCGAGACGGGCTGAAAATCACTCAAGAATTGGGCACAGCAGAAGGGCCGCCCACAAATGCCCAGCCCGCCCAGCATCTTGGCCTCGTCACGAACACCGATCTGGCGCAGCTCGATGCGTGTACGGAAGACGGAGGCGAGATCCTTGACAAGCTCGCGGAAATCCACACGCCCGTCAGCGGTAAAATAAAAAAGAATTTTGGAATTGTCAAAGGTGTATTCCACATCCACCAGCTTCATGTCCAGATGATGAGCCAAAATCTTTTCCTGACAAATACCGAACGCGCGTTTTTCTTTTTCGGCGTTCTCACTCGCCCGACGAACATCCTCTGGTGTGGCGGGACGGACAACCTTCTTGAGCGGTTTCACGATGTCTGCGTCGGCCATTTCCTTGTTGGGGATGGCGACTTCCCCGCATTCCAGACCGTATGCCGTTTCAACAACAGCCATATCGCCTTTGCCGAAGGCATGCCCGTCTGGATCAAAGAAATACACTTTTCCCATATTTTTAAAACGAACGCCGATGATTTCTGCCATATAAGCCTCCTGAGAAAGTAATTACGGGAGAAAGCCTCCCGTTTATGGGTTGAATTATCGACCTGCCGCAGCACGCAGCCGGCTGCTCAGCAGGGTCAAAAAAAGCGTATAGTTCATGTTCCTCTGTCTGTCACGCTGTAAAACTTCTATTTCACGCAAAAGAGCGGCCAGCTGCTCGCGTGTCAGCGTCTGGCAGAGAGTGGTGGCCGTCTGATCACCAACGGGTGAGCCTGTGCTGTCCGTGCGGCCGTATTTGAGCACCAAGGCATCCCGAAAAATCATAGCCATTGTGCTCAGCACGCCGTCCGCCGTCTCCTTATCCTTTTCCAGCCCGCCCGTCAGACGCAGCAGGTGGAGCTCATCCCCCGCGGCAACGGCAGCCGCCATTTGGGGGGCCAGTTCAAGCACACGCTGGAAGGAGCCGTCGCTCAACCCCCGCACGGCCTGCCCGATGATGCCTCCGAAAACGGCGGCGGCTTGGAGCGCCTCTTCCTCATTGGCAGAAGGAACAAGCCGGCGTATATGTTGTGCGGCTTCGGGGAGGCTCACCGCGCCCAGCGTAATGGAGAGCGTACGCGAGCGGATGGTGTCCAGAAGGTGCATGCGGTTGTCACAGGTCAGAAGAAACAGAATGTGGCGGGGCGGTTCTTCAAGAATTTTAAGCAGGGCATTTTGCGCCTGCTCGGTCATACCCTGGGCACCCGTCAGCAGCATCACCCGGCGGGGAGCTTCATTGGGCAGCACATAGGCCGTGTCGCGAATCTGCCGGATAACATCGATATGAAAGGAACGTGCCGCGCCGTCCCCGCCCGTTTCCCAAATGTCGGGATGGTTGCCGCCCGCGGCCTTGATACAGGCAGGGCAATGTCCGCAGGGCTTGTCCGAGGCAGAGGAACACACGGCCGCCTGCGCCAGCAGACGCGCAAGCGTGCGTCGCCCGCTGCCCTCTGGGCCTTCAATGAGCAGAGCATGAGGCAGCCGCCCTCCGTCGACAAGCGAGGAAAGCAGCCGCTTTACGTCTTCATTTCCGGCAAACCCTTCAAACCGCATGTGTTTCTACCGCTCTTTGCTGAATATCGGGAACGGCTCTTACAGTCGCCCGTAACGCTCAATATTGAGGACGAAAACCGTTGCGCCGCCAACCGTAACCTCCACCGGGATAGAGGTATAGGCCGACGTCCCGTAGGTCGTGCTGGGAATCACCTGTGTGCGCTTTTTGGAATGCTTTTCAATCACGGCCATGACCTCATCCACACGATTATCGTCGACACCGACAATAAAGGTGGTGTTGCCCGCCATTAAGAAGCCGCCCGTTGTTGCTAGTTTGGTGACTGAAAAACCATCCTTGGTCAGCGCAGAAGAAACGGCGCCGCTGTCGTCCTTGTTTACAATGGCCATAACCAGCTTCATCATAGTCCCCCACTTTAATATATAATAGTTGTCAAGCGCTCTGGTATCAGTACCAGTATATGAAATCCGGCGTTCATGCATGCCAGAAAAGGACACACAGACTCCTTTTAAGAATAGTATAGCGCATTTTCCGGACTTTTACAATGCGTGACCTTACTTTTTTATCACATCTAACAAGGAAAAGCCTTTGTCCTCAAGCTGTGCGGCCGTTTGTTCATCCAATCTTTCCCCCGGCACGACTGCCGCAACCCCCGGCGGGCATACACAAACCGCACGGGCGGCAATGCGGCCGGCCGCGGTGTGGGCGGGGACGCTTTCCCAGGGCGACAGCAAGGCCTCGCGTGGCGTCATGACTTTGAAGGGGCGTACCCGAGCGGCGGACCCGGTCTCGGGTGCCGCAGGCTGGGAGAAGGGACGTGGGCGGAGAAAACGGCCCCTGCGCTGGTTTGCAGGCAGTTGTTTAAGCGCTGCGCGCAGCCGCTCAATCTCCTTTGGGGTGTTGAAAGGCGTAAGAATAAAGACAACAAAACGCGCGTCGGCGTACTCAGGCTCACAACCCCGTTCGCGAAAGAAGGTGGCGGCATCTTGTCCATGGATGCCGCTTGCGGCGGTGTCGAGCGTCAGTCGGCAAGGGTCCTGTCCCTCTCCCGTCAGAACACAGAGCGGCAGTTCTTTGGCCGTTTGCATGAGAGATGACGCCGCTGCGGCTGTTTGACGAAAGGCTTCCTCCCCCGCCCGGCTCCACCAATCGCGTGCCAGGTCGAGCGAGGTCAGCACCGGAAAAGCGGGTGAGGTTGAACCGAAGAGCGCCATGGCCGCCTTGGCTGTCTGGCGGGCAATCGGCAGCTCACAGGTTTTGGCTATGTGCAGTACCGCGCCGCCGGTCAGCACGGGCATGGTCTTATGCCAGGAATCGGCGGTCATGGAAGCGCCGAGGGTCAGCGGATGCAGCCCAAAGGCGCCCAGATGGCTGCCGTGCGCGTTATCCACCAGCAATGGGATGGCGTGCGCTTTACACAGCGCGGAGATGGCGGGAATATCCGCCAAACTGCCGTAATAATCCGGGCTGGTGATATAGACCGCAGCAACGCTGCCCGAAGCAGCCTCGTCGCTGAGAGCGTGTTCGATATCGGCAGGTGTGATCTGCCCGTTTTCCCCGGTCGGCCACGCCCATACGGGATCGATTCCCAACAGCGCTGCGGCATTGACCGCACTGCGGTGGGAGTTGCGCGCCATCACGACTCTGCCTCCCCTTCCCACAGCCAGTAGGAGCATGGTTTGTATACAAAGTGTGCAGCCGCCGGCGCTGAAGAGGGTCAACTGGGTGTCAAAGGCCTTTGCGGCAAGCCTCTCGGCCTCTTCAATGGCATCGTTGCCGTCGTATAAGCTGGCCGTATCGGGCAGCTCGGTCAGGTCATGGGCCAGCAGCTGAATTGGCTTAAGCAGCCCTGCACACCCCTTGTGACCGGGGGTATGAAAGGAAGCCTGTCCCTTTCGCGCATGCCGGTTAACAGCGTCAAAGAGTGGAGTCATGAGCGTTCCTCCTGGCAGAATTTTCGACAA
>JAEZJA010000019.1 GCA_023415895.1 Bacillota bacterium | reverse complement strand
AGTCCATTGTTCACAAGGAAGTCGACAACCTGATTGCCATGGGCGTAGATATTCAAACCAATATGGTAATTGGCAAGACCCTGACCATTGACGAGCTGTTCGAGGAGGGCTTCGAGGCCGTCTTTGTCGGTTCAGGTGCCGGTCTGCCCAATTTTATGGGCATTCCCGGTGAGAGCTATAAGGGCGTTTACTCGGCTAACGAGTTTCTCACCCGCAGCAACCTCATGAAGTCCTACAAAGTAAACCCGCAAACCCCCATTATGAAGGGCGGCAAAATTGCCGTTGTGGGTGGCGGCAACGTGGCCATGGATGCCGCTCGTACCGCGCTACGCCTGGGTGCTGAGAAGGTGTATATCGTCTATCGCCGTTCCATGGAAGAGCTCCCTGCAAGACATGAAGAAGTGGAACACGCCATTGAAGAAGGTATTGAATTCAAGCTGCTCAACAATCCGATTGAAGTTCTCGGCTATGAGAACAATGAGGATCGCCGCGATCCCAGAAATGGCTGTGTAACCGGCCTGAAGTGCATTCAGATGCAGCTTGGCGAACCGGATGAGAAAGGGCGCCGCAAACCCGTTCCCGTGGAAGGCAGTGAATTTGTTCTGGAGGTTGACACCGTTGTGATCTCCATCGGCACCTCACCCAACCCGCTGATTAAAACCACCACAAGCGGGCTTGACGTCAACAAACGCGGCGGCATCATCGTTGAAGAAGCAACCGGGGCGACGACAAAACAAGGCGTCTATGCAGGCGGCGACGCGGTTACCGGCGCTGCGACCGTTATTTCAGCGATGGGTGCCGGTAAGGTCGCCGCAAAAGCCATTGACGAATACCTGTCCAGATAAGCCCGCATTCGTCCTGAGGAAAACCAATAAGCAACACACAAAGCGAGAAAGGGTTGATTCGAACATCAGCCCTTTCTCGCTTTGTGTTGCACTGTAAACGCTATTGTGAACCGCCGAAGAGCAGCGGTTCTTCGGCGCAGATGTTTTCAACACAGGTATAATTGCCGGTCAGTACATAAACGCCGTCACGCACCTCGCCTTTAATATCCGAAGCGGTAATTTCCGCTCCTTTGAGCTCACTGTTGAGCTTATCCCCCAAGGCTTCCATTGTCAGCGTATACGCCTCCTCCTGGGTATGGATTACCTCGGTGGGGGCCAAAAGCACATAACGGTCGAAGCTGATCCCAAGGGGAAGATGGATACCATTGGCCTGCAGCCTGTTTTTCTCAGAAACCAGTGTGTATTCGCCGTCAATCGGCCCGTCCGTATACCACGGCATATCCAGAGAGAAAAAATGCAGGGAGGGGCGTGTAATGACCCGTCCTGTGGGCAACATCTTTGTTTCAGTCAACGGCAGAGTAACCTCCAGCGTATGCGTTGTCTGAGCAAGAATTTTTGCCTGGGAGCGCTGCAGCACAGCCCCCACCTTACTTTCCACCACTCCGCTGACCAGAAGCATGCCTTTGACCACGGCATCCCCTGTTTTGACCATTGCCTGCCCCGAATACACCTCGACCGACAGAATGCGCCCGTCCGCAGTGGATTTGATGTTGGAGGGCACTTGCGTGGTGTTGATTTCGGGCTTGGGTACGCGCTCGGTTACTTCGATGTAGGCAATACTCCCCTGAAGATTGACAACGCACCAGCTAAGATCGGGCAGCTTGTTCATCGCATCTATTTGGAGTGCATTGATATCCAAATGGGACAGATCGGCTCCTTCTCGCACGCCATAGCCTTCCATGACCTTCGCGATCGTTTCGCTGTCCACTTTTTCATTGCCCCGTACCTCGATGACCCACACGCGGGAGGAAAGAAAACGCAGCAGCAGCACAGAAATCACCAGTCCCACCAACAAGCCCGAACGAGCACGATAGCGATGAATGAAAAAGGGTGAACCATGTCGTTCGGTCACATGCATACGCATTCCCGCGCGGCGGGCGGGCGAGCGCAGACGTCGGTATTGCCGTGCCGGACAGCAGGCAGACAGGGTAATGTCCCGACGACGGATGCCCCATAAATCAATATCCTCCCGTGCTGCCAAATTGAGCAGCCGTTCGGGGAATCCTCCTTCTGCCTCCAGCCGGATCCAGCCAAAGAGCCATCGCAAAATGCGGATCAAGAACATGGTATGACCACCTTATCTGCATATTCCCCTTTTCAGGCCTGCTGTTAAGACAGAAATTCGATCGAAAGAAGGTGCCCTTCAATCACAGCGCTGTCCTGCGTCAGACAGCTAAGGCTCAGGCTGCGGCCGGTAAAGCGCATCTGCCCGCTGCCTGTATTCAGACGTATCGTGTCGTCCGCATATTCCACAATACCCAGGCAGCCCTCAATGACCGCCCGGCGGTTGCCCGACAATTCCACACGCGCCGCCTGTGTCAGCGTACCGATGGGCAGTTCCAGTGCTCGCTCCACGCGTTCGGGAATGCGCTGGGATCGCACAGGGGTACTCTGTCTGCTTTTTCTACGTTTGGCTGCATTCGTTCTCATAGTCCTGTCCTTTCCTGCAAAAAGCTCGGTCAATAAAAATATGCGATAGAAAAAACATTAATGCGGCAGGACAAGCATAGTCTTTTGTAAAGGCGAATAGAAAATAGCATACCCGATTGCTTCTGCCCGGTCGAGCAGCCCCGCATTTGCGTGAAAGGAAGGATTGTCGATGTTTGTCAAATCCGTGCGAAAGTCCTCGATTGTCACCCTGTGTCTGCTGATCGTCTGCGTCATAGCCGGCTGGATGCTGCTGGCGTGGCCCAATGCGACTGCCGCAGGTATCAGCCGGGGGCTTTCAGTCTGTTCATCGATCATCATTCCGTCTTTGTTTCCCTTTTTGGTCTTATCGGTATTCATTGTCAAATCGGGACTCAGCGTTGCCATAGGGCGGCGGCTGGAGTGGCTGACCCGCTTTTTGTTTGGACTTCCCGGCTGCTGTGCCGCCGGTATTTTTATCGGATTGATCGGCGGCTATCCGGCCGGAGGAATCGCCGTTGGTGAGCTGGTACGGCAGGGAACGATTACTCGTGCGCAGGGAAAGCGAATGCTGATGTTTTGTGTAAATGCCGGCCCCGCCTTTGTCATCAGTGCTGTCGGCGCGGGGATGCTGGGCAGCCTATCTTACGGCTTACTGCTCTATGGCGCGCATATAGCTGCGTCACTGATACTCGGCATCCTTCTGCGACTGAGTGCGGGTCCACCCAAGGAACAGCCCGATGACCGCACCGACGCGGAAAGCCGCCGTGCGAAAGTACGTCTCTCCCCTGCCTCTGCCTTCGTGGAATCGGTCAGCGCCGCCTGCCGCTCTTTACTGGTGATGTGCGGGTTCATTCTGTTGTTTGCCGCATTGCTATCCCTCGCAGACGGCAGTGGACTGTCGGCATTCCTCCATCGTCTGCTGACTGGGCTTTTCAGCGCCTCCTCGTCACCGACCTTACAGGATATGCTGTCCTGCCTCTTCCCCTGCCTGCTGGAGGTCAGCTGCGGCAGCATCGAAGCATCCCATACCGGTGTGGCCGCACCGCTGCTGCTGGGACTGACGCTCGGGTGGGGTGGGCTGTCCGTCCATTGCCAGATTGCCGCCGCATTGCATGATGTCCGACTGGTCGATTGGCGTTTCTTCGCCGCCAGGCTTTTTCACGCCCTGCTGGGCGGCGCCATCAGTGTGGTGTTGTTCCGCTACGCGCCGGTAGCGCTGAATGCTTATAATTCCTTCGGTGAGGCGATTATCAAACCCTACACCACCTCGATCGCCGCCTCCATTGCACTTCTGCTGTTGTGCAGTCTGTTTTTGCTCACGGTGTCTGCCCAGTCGAATACGAGTGTTGTCAAAATTCGTAGTAAAAGCGCTGGTAAAAAGGAGGCGGATATGCTATGATAAATAACAATATGTCAGATATGGTGTCGGATATGACGGAAGAAAGGAAGATGGAAGAAGATATGCGGAGAAAACTGTATGGCAACAATATTCAGGCCACCTGCGAGCATTGCCTCTTCGGCAAGCGATCCTCTGACGGCAAGGCCATTCTTTGTCCCCATAAAGGAGTTATGCCTTTGTATCACCATTGCCGTAAGTTTTCCTATGACCCCATTAAGCGTATTCCTTTCCGTCAGCCCAGGCTCCCGAAGTTTTCTGCAGATGATTTCACAATTGAATCGAAATAGATTGAAAAAAGTACTGCCACACAACGCATGTTGAACAGCGGTACTTTTTTGCAGTCGTATCATTTACTCTTTCAACACATCGCCAATGGTGGGCATCCTTCTATGAACAAATTGCAAGCCATTTCTATCAATTCGATATTGCGTAGGTGATAAAATGGTTCCCAATCAACGGCTCCTTTGTATAATAGGCATGTTGTCAATGCTTCTTCTAATGCCATCCTGTTTTCCGACAAATCCCGCAGAAGAAGAATTGAATAATTGCTTAATAAGTTCCGCTTCCTCTCTTGAATCAATCAGCCAAACAAGTTCGACAAGTGTGCGTATGGTGGAACCTCTTCGGGGAGGGGTCTATCCCATCGAGCCGTTCGGATTTCAATTGGTGTTTCCGGAGAGTTGGAGAAATTACTATGTTATCGAATGGGTAAATAACAAGTATACCGATAGCGGGAATTTTCAATGCCTCCGTATTAGTTTTTATGGAGAAAGTAATCTCAGTCATGACTACGACGAAATCAGCAATGATAGACCCATACCCTTGTTTTACATATGTACAGAAGAATACAAGGAAGCTCGCGGCGGCGGAATCGCCGCGGTGCAGAAAATAGGGTCTGTCAAAGGAATGAATTATTATAAATTCAGGCAAACCGACTATCCTATTGATTATTTGAATCCGGAAGGTCAAAGAGATTTATCAACAGATGAAATGGCCAAGGTTCAGAGAGACTACGACAAAGCACAACAAATGGAAAACGATATCGAATCCATTATTCAGTCTTTTAAACCGTTATAGATGGTATCCACCCTATGCTGCGATGGCAGAGGCATACTCATATTTCATATTTAAAAAACCGCTGTTTTTCGAAACGGCGGTTTTCTTTTACCTACAAATCGAAACTCAGTTTAGGACTATAGCAAGCACTCTATGGCCGTTCGTGTGCAGACCCCCACACCATGGAATACCGGTAAATATATTGTAATATTTTCCATATTGATGTATACTGTATCGTGTAGATACAACGCAGACGGTATTCACACACAATAAAGAGAAAGTCATTTTTGATGAACAATCAGCGCTTGACCTCGCTATGACAGCCAAATATGAGTACGGAGTAGCCGAATTGTTATACCGAAAGAAGCGATTGCAGATGATTTCTTTATCCTCAGTTCCGTTCCGGAATTGCCGGTCAGATATTGCAGAAGTACATCAACTATTATGTGAAAATCACAATATTCAGAGATTTTCCTGCTACACCAGTAAGCCGTTACATGATTTTATTACGGTGGGATTGAAATGATATATAAAAAAAGCAAATATAAAGTAACTGCATTAGTTATTTGCTGTTGCTTGCTATTTCTCGGGGGCATAGCTTATTTTCTATACTCTGCAATAACAAGAAACTCATATTCCGCAAACATGGTGCTTGTTATATTCAGTGTAACATATTTAATAATTACTATAAATAAGATTAAGCCACAATACAGTCAGACTTTAGAAATTGGCGATAAGATTATTAACCGTGAGAATAAAATATGCACCGCTTTCGATTTTGACAAAATTCAGTCTATCGTTTATAGTGGTACAAAGCTAATTCCGATGAGTGAGATGCTGCTCATTAAAGCTCAATGCGGGATTATTTATGTTGACTTTAATTATATTGATTATCAAAAGGCATGGAGAGATGTGGTAACAATATCTGTATGCAAGAATCCACACATTATTGTGCAGAAAAAGGTGTTGAAAAGATTGAAAATGGCTTTGTAACTTGCTGTGTTACATTTAGCCGGTGTTACCAAACCATTTTATTGTTTGTTTACTGGCGTTATTATGTGATTTACACCAGACTTTGCTAAGCAACAACTGTATCAGTAGGGGTAAGTCCAGCGACGTTTACCGCTGGTTGCGCAATTGCAGCTTTTGTGCCTGGCCCAGGTTGGGTTGCTGACGGTCTTTTGGTTATCGCGGACGTAGTGGCATTAATTGGAAATAATCATATAAAAAAACAATAGATCGGGTGTTAAATAGGGTGCTAAGATGATTAATTTTGTAATGAAAATTCCACTTACAGTATTTATTTTAATTATGTCAATAATATTTATAGGTTTGCTTATATATACTGTTCGAAACAGACATAATAATAGTGGAATGATATTTTTGTGCATAACATTTTGTATTGCAAATGTTGATTGCATATTAATAAGATGCCTTAATGAATTCGCACCCAATCATCAAATTACAAACATTGTAACCGTTTTATTGTTACCTCTTTTTGTTGTTATGATAGTCTCCGTTTACTATGTAGGATGGAAAAGGTGGCACAAAGGAGAATTGTCTGAAGAGCAAAAAGCAGTTGGCAAAATAAGCATAATCGGTGTAGGTCTATTATTCTTTATATTTATTATTATTTTTTTATCAGTAAAATTAGGCATATGGAAATAGCTATACACAAACAGCAGATAATAAATTTACTGCATGAGGGCACCTCAGTGATGAAAATTATCGCTGAGGTGTTTTTGTATATCAAAACTGTTGCGGTTTTATAGGAGACATATAAAGGTCAGATCTATCAGCCAAAATCTCCAATTTTTTACCCAAAAGCCCCAAAAACTGAAACTCAGTTGCAGTTTTTAACAGAATGAGGGTGAAAAATGAAGCGTTCAGTTCTTAAAAAGGTGAGACGACACCCCGCTATGTAACGCAGCTGCATACCAGGAATAGGAGGCGAAAATTTGATATCAATGCAAAAAGCTCAGGGAGCTGCCGGATACGCTGGCTGCCGTCTGCGTGAGCTGATGGAGGATCCGCTGGATCATCGGAGTTTGTGGCGGTAATCGGTCTGATCATCGTCGCTGTCGTGATCCTGACGGTCATATTTTTACCCGAGATGAAAACTTGGTTCTCAGGTGTTATGACCTCGCTCGGTACGTCAACCACCAATTTGTTTGCCCTGACATAAGTCAAGGAGAAGAAAAAACCAGGAAATCTTATACGGACAAGCTCATCATTTAAAGTACATTTTTAAACCCTGTGCTACGCCTGAAGCACAGAGCTTTTTTAACCTTCTATTCCCACTTAAAAAATCTGATAGCTACAAAAGAGCATATTCCTGCAATGCCGATCATTATAGCAACTGGAAGGTAAGAGCTGTCCACGGGTAAACCTAATGTTGCGCATTTTAATATTTTAATCCCTTGGGTTAAGGGTAAAATATCCACAGCTCGCTGCATTGCTTTGGGCATGACTTCATATGGCAGCGTTGCCCCCGAAAAGATAAGCATAGGGAAATACAATATGCTGGCAATGATACCTGCACTTTTGGAATTCTTAGCAATTCCACCTACCATCATGCCGATGCTAAACATGGAAACCATGACTAAAAGCCACCCTAGAATAAACAGGAGGTAACTCCCTTGCATTTTAAAATCGAAGAAAATTGTTGCCACAGCAAAAAGTGATATTAAAGAAATGAAAGCATATAGAAAGTACACGGTTATTTCTACAAGCAGAATGGTAACAGGGCTAGCGGGAGTAACCTGAAATCTTTTTAGAATATGCTTGCTTCTGTAGTCGGATACAACCAAGGGCAGCCCCATAACTCCCCCTGCACAAATTGCAATACTCGTCAACGCGCCAAAAGATTGCTGAATAAATGTATAGCCAGCGCCTTCGAAGGCAGGTTTGTTTCCATAGAGAATACCAAGCACGACAAGCACAACAAGTGGCATAATAATGGCAAATATCATCATATCCATACCACGAAAAGACAATTTCAATTCCGTTGTGAGTATTGATTTATAGGCTTTCATGATTCGTTACCTCCTCGTCCATATACCAAAGGTATGCGTCCTCTAATTTGGCATGGGGACTTTGATGGATTGCTTCAGGCACGGTTCCGTAAAACACTGGTTTGCCTGCTTTTAAAATGCAGATCTCATCGCACAGCTCTTCGACTTCGTCCATGTAATGTGAGGTTAGCAGAATCGTAAGACCATCCGCTTTGAGCTTTTTGAGAATCTGCCACACATCTCTTCTGGCTCTTGCATCAAGGCCTGTTGTAAGTTCGTCCAAAAAAACCACTTGTGGTTGGGGGATTAAAGCAAGCACAATAAACAGACGCTGTTTTTGCCCTCCTGACAGCTCCTTGACGAGCGTCGCGCTCTTATCCTGAATACCAAAATGATTTAGAAGTTGCTTGTAATCTGCCGGGTTTTTATAAAGCGAGGCTGTTACCTCACATAATTCAGCAACCTTGATCGTTTCTTGATAATTTGCCTCTTGAAACTGTACTCCCACCAGCTGAAAAAGGTCTCTGCGATGGAGTGTTGGGTTCATTCCCAATATAGAAACCACGCCGCTGTCTGCTTTTTTCGTTCCTAAAACGCATTCGATGGTTGTACTTTTCCCTGCACCGTTCGCGCCAAGCAATCCAAATACTTTGCCTCTTTTTACGGAAAAGCTAAAATCGTCAACCGCTTTTAGATTACCGTAAGATTTTGACAGGTGTTCTACCTTGATGACTTCCTCCATGGAAAATCCTCCCTTCGTTCGATATCAAAAATATAACACCAAACAAAAGTCTGGTGTTATAATGGAGGGTTCGAATATTTAATTTTCATTTTAAAAAGCAAATCAATCATTTTGCCAGCATTCTCTTTGGCTGCATGAAGAGAAACAAGCAATCGATCACAAACAGATACAATATCTTCATCAACGTTTGGTGTATTCAATAACCGATCGATATTGGCCTCTGGGTTTTGCGCTAAAGTGTTCATCATTCGTAATATGGCCGAAAGAGAATAATTGGCACACCGAAGCGATCGGATGATTTTTATCTTTTGAATATCCTCATTGGTATAAACACGATAGCCGTTTTCACGGCGCTTGACTTTCAGCAGCCCATTCATTTCCCAATTGCGAAGAGTATCCATGGAAATACCCAAAGCGATGGATACTTCGTTCCGATTGAAATAGCCTTCCTTTTTTTGTTCAAGTCCTTGCAATAGCATCATAGCGATACCGACGGCTTCATTTGCATGGTCAATTTCTTGGCAAAGTATTTGACTATACTGACGAGTTAAGGCGATGGCCTGATCATATTGCTTATTTGCAGCTGCTTTTACGACATCAATACTCTTTTTCCTAAGCCCATTTTGCAATACCTCAATTTGGAATGCCATTCGAGCTAATTGAAACTGATCGATATGAACATCTGTAAAAATTCTATAGCCGTTCGGTTTACGTAAAGGCTTGGGAATAAGTTTTAACTCCTCATACAGACGCACTGTGTTGGGATGTATACCGATTATTTTTGCAATCTGACTTGTTGAGTATGTGGTTTCTATACGATCACCTCTGCAAATCAATGTGGCCTAAATAAGCGCAGCCTTGCTGAAATACTCACTTTTATGAAAAGCTTTTGAAATGGTTAGCGATCATTTTTCAACCTTATGATCCGTCTTATTAAGCACGAACGCTGTATCGAAATCTCCCCAAACAGACCACCGTTGAATCGCCATGCTTTGTTAATCCACCGTGATACTCTCCTTGATAGCCGCAAAGCGTTTTTCACCGATGCCGCTGACCTCCTGAATTTCCTCCACAGAATCAAAGGGACCGTGTTGCGCCCGATAATCCAGAATGCGCTGCGCCAGTACATCGCCGATACCGTCCAGCTGCTTGAGCTGCTCCAGCGTGGCCGTGTTGATGTTGATTTTTCCTGTGGCTGATTGCACAACAGCAGCCGTGGTGGTAGAGGCAGTGAGAATTTTAGACGGAACGTCGGTCGTTGTCGTAGTGTAGGCTGCGGCGGATGTAGATCCGGGCTGCACAGCAGACGCCACAAGCGGCAAAGTCATCGTTGACGAATTGGCGGAAATCGTGCCGGTTGTTCCCTCAATTTGCGAATACACCACACCGACAGGTGATACATCAGGCGCATCCAGAACGGCCAGCAAGCAAACCGATACACACAGCAGCAAGGCAAGGACGGCAAGCAGTCTCTCCTTCAGCAGATCACTCATACCGACAGCTCCTCAACGCTTTCGGGAGAATCGGGCGGGTTACGGCAAAAAGCCGCAAAAAAGCCTTTGCTCTCCTTTTATATGCCTATTATGCGCATAAAAGGTAAACAAAGGCAAGTGAATGTTCTTCACAATTTGCGTGGCATGGATTAAAAATAGCGCAGAAGTGAAATGACCTTGCCGAGGACGACCACTTCCTTGACAATGATGGGTTCATACGCATCGTTTTCGGGCTGCAGACGAATGTGTCCGTTTTCACGATAAAGGCGTTTGACCGTCGCCTCGTCACCGATCAGGGCGACAACAATCTCACCGTTATCCGCCACAGGGGTCTTGCGCACGATCACGACATCGCCGCTGAAAATACCGGCATTGATCATACTATCGCCCACGACACGCAGCGCGAACAGATCGCCCGGATGATATCCCCCTCCTGAGTAAGGAACATATTCCTCCACTTCCTCAATGGCGAGAATCGGTTTACCAGCGGTAACGCGGCCAAGCAGGGGAACACGCGCCACATTCTCCCCTGGCATGCGGATGGCGCGGTTTAATCCGCTTTGACGTGCAATATAGCCCTCATCCTCCAGCAGCTTGAGGTAGGCATGAACCGTTGAAGTCGATTTGATACCGGCAGCAGCACATATTTCCCGAACAGAAGGCGGAACGCCGTCCTGAGCTCGTTCTTTCAAAAATACCAATACCTTTTGCTGTTTCTCATTCAGTGGTTTCAATCTGTGCCCCTCCAATCCTTGAATATAGTTGTAGTATAGCACATCTATCGCCAAGAGTCAAACAAATGTTTGTATTTTGTGACACTGTTTTCTCAAATGCGGGCAGTGCCGCCTTTGCGCAGTCGCGCCGGGGTAAAAACTATGTTCGCCAACCGAACAGGACCTTGAGCAGCCGTTTTGTGCAAACGTAATCCATATGAAGATACCATTATAATATCCTCAGCGAACGCTCCCCTGCTGCGCCATGACAAACCGGCAAGCGATACTTGCGGTACGTGCTTTATCTCCTTTGCAATAAATCAGCAATATATCTGTCCAAAAAAACAATACAGATTATTCATAGTCAATTCACATAAATTTCATGACCATCCTTTACAATACTCTTGTACTCAGAAGCAAACCGGAGCCGCACCGGAATGCCTCAACAAAAATGAGTATGTTTTACCCTCCTCAAAACACCCCTCTAGCTTAATGCAAAAGACCCGCCGTTTGGCGGGTTTTTTGCATTATTTTTTGCATTATGTATATGTTTCCCACGCTCTTCCATGCCAAAAAAAATTGTATGCCCGGCATATCGGTGACAAAACGGTCAAAACTATAAGCAACAAAGACAAGAACTGTCAAGCTGCTGCTTTTGACTGGCGCACTGCAGTTTGGACGGAAATGGAGGATTATTGTGGGGCACATAAAATTCGATAAGGGGACATCAAAAAAGCGTGGATTGCTGGGGTTTTACTTGGCTCTAGCCGTTTGCCTGGTTGCCATAGGCGGTGTCGCCGTCACAACTTTTCTGAATTCGGATAATCCGCCGCAGGGGGATACGAACACTTCAACCACCTCGACAGCTGCACCTGCGAGCAGGGTCGAGAATATTATAACCAATATACCGGATACGCGCACGGTGACGACGCAGACCACTTCCAGCCAGACGACCGCCAAATCCGTACAGGCGACAACCGCCAAAAGCGGTGATTTGTTTGTCCTTCCGCTGACGAATGAGGTGTTGCGATCCTTCAGCAACAATCAACCGCTCTATAACGCGACCATGCGCGACTGGCGCGTGCACAATGGCGTAGACTTCAAGGGAACCGCCGGTCAGAAGGTCAAGGCAATTGCCGATGGCACCATTTCGTCCATTGAAACGGATACGATGTGGGGGAATGTCGTGGTGATCGACCACGGCTCCAATACGGTGTCGCGTTACTGCGGCACGACGGCACTGTCCTCTCTTAAAAAAGGAGACACGGTCAAGGTGGGAGATGCGATCGGTACGCTCAGCGATGTTCCCTGCGAAACGGATGATGGACCGCATCTGCACCTTGAAATTGCCGTCAACAGCAATTATGTAGATCCGGTCAAGGCAATCGGTCGAGATGTCAAAGCTGCCGCAGCCACCGCTGCTCCGGCAACGACAACGGGTACTGCCGCCGTCACAACCACACCGACAGATACAAAATAGTCAATCATTTCTGATAGCTTGCCCTCGGAAACCAGCGACTTTCGGTGGATCGGCAAGAAGGGCAGAAAACCGCCGCGGCAATCCGCGGCGGTTTTTCTATGTCCAAGACGATTGAAGCGATTGAAGAGAATGAGCATGTCTGCTATAATCGAAGCAACCGGAATCTTTTGGGAGGTACTAACCTTATGCGTTATGGTGTCATTGGAACAGGCTGGATCGTGGAATCGTTCATTCAGGGAGCTGCACAGACAGGAGGGATGGAGCTTACGGCCGTGTGCTCGCGTGATGCGCAGCGGGGACGTGCTTTTGCCGAGCGCTGCCGACCCAACGGCTTGGTAAGCGTCTACACCGACCCCGCCGCTCTTGCGGCCTCGCACGATATTGACGGCATCTATATCGCCAGCCCCAACGCCCTGCATTATGCGCACAGCAAGCTGTTTCTGGAACAGGGCAAGCATGTGCTGTGTGAAAAGCCCATTACGGTCACGAAAGCCCAATTGGAGGAGCTCATCCGGTTGGCCGACAGCCGCGGCTGTGTCTATATGGAAGCCATCATGATGCGCCATCTCCCTGCGCGCGGCATACTGCACGACGCTCTGGCACATTTGGGGCATGTTGCTTCGGCGCATTTTGATTTTTCGCAGCTGTCCTCGAAATATCCGGCCTTGGCGGCCGGTCAGCTGCCCAACATCTTCAATCCACTGCTGGCGACCGGATGCCTGATGGATCTGGGCGTCTACTGCGTTTATGCAGCGCTGGACCTGTTCGGCCAACCGAATTTCATAAACACAACCGCCACCTTTCTGCCCAGCGGTGCCGACAGCTGCGGCACCAGTGTGTGGATTTATGACGACAAACAGGTTACCCTCACCTACTCCAAAATCGGACAGAGCCGCCTCGGGTCGGAGATCATCGGCGATCGCGGCACAATCACCATTGACTCCATTTCCAAGCTCACCGACATGAAGCTCTTTCTCAACGACAACGAGGCCGCGGAGGGTCAGCTGCTCATCG
>JAEZJA010000001.1 GCA_023415895.1 Bacillota bacterium | reverse complement strand
CTCAATTCTTTGTTCAGTTCTCAGGGTATAATCAAAAGCACCTGCACGTTTGTGCAGGTGCTTTTGCGTGTTGTTGATTGATATGTTTGGGTGGCCGAAAATGGCCGCCCGTTTTTTATACTGTGGCTTCAATAGGATGCAGCGTTCATATTGATGGTAGGGAACGGGTTTCCCGTCCTGTTTTTCATGCCCATCATCTTGCCTTCTTGCAAGCCGTAGCGAAGCCGAAAATATTTATACGTTGGGGAACGGGTAGACACGAGAATGCGGCGGTGGATGATATCCGTCTCCAAGTGAGGGAGAAACGATTACGGCAATGTCAACACCCATTGTAGGGCAAGGGTTCTCTCACGCGGCCACATGCAATTCAATATGATGTGAATAATACTATCTACCAACGCAAAAGCTGGCATAGCAATGAAGACGCGCATGATCAAAGCACTAATCACAGAAGGAATGGACGCAGCACGAATGATTATTGATAAAAAAGGAAATATATGAGACATATATATATGGATTTGATTATATTATAGCAGCTGCTATTGACGGATGGGGAAAAATTAATAAAATAGAATAATAAGGGTGTTGTATCATAGAGATGTATAGCAAAGGGAATAGTATCGAATAAAGTAATAATGGAGGAAATGGTAAAAACACTTTTAACACTTTGAAATGTAGTTTTTATTTGATTATCAGAAAAACTAGCAGGAATACAAGATTAGTTTTATCTTTTACGAAAGCACAACAACACCAACATGTAGGCATATGGATTTCCAGAATTATTGAGTAGGAGGGTGTTATGAAGAAATCACTGGTATGTTTGATAGTCGCGATTGTCCTGTTGGTACTGCTGCCGGGGTGCAATTCGACGACGGGTACAAAAATAGGTACAGATTCAGCCACAAGCAAGATGTCCACAATCCCATTTCAGGACAACCAACTATATGCCGCGGCATGGGTAGGATATCAAGAAATAACGCAACTCTCGTATTATATGAATAAGTACATAGACGACAGTTCCATTCCGACCTATTATATATCAAACGGAGATTACTATCTGATTATCCCCAGATATTCGGATATGCACCTGAAGCTGTACAAAATAGATACTACGACAGACGCTCTCACATTGGCGTTTGAGGAGAGTGACTGCAAGCCATTCCTGATCCAGTGTAATGTGAGTGACGTTATCCCAGATGCGACAATTTCCTTGACCTACAGGGATGAAACAATAGAGTTCTCTCCCTATATATCTTTGAAAGGTGATGGCGTTAAAATCGGCGAAAGAGGTTTAAACCTTACAAAATCAAAGTAATTATGCATGGTATTGAAGCTCGATGTGAGGAGCAGAGCCTTCCGTTTCGGCTAACCTAGCGCGACATGTCCGGTGGCTGCTGCATAATATGGTTGGTAGCAGAGGATACCCGACGAGAATACTCTCGGCGGGTATTTGTGGTGGAGGACGTTTTGCGTGCTGAAGAACTTCAAATCTTCATAGGTATAACTGCATAAACACCATACGCCCATGCCGTAGTTGAAAATTGACACACAACGGCCCTGCTTGCTACAGTGTGAGATGTATGATATAGTAAAATCACCATAAAAAGTAATATTTTGAAATGGAGAGTATTTGTATTCGCTTTGGAGGGATGACTATATGAAAAAAGGCATGGCTATTTTATTATCTGTTTTATTGTTGACAGCTTTTATAGCGTGTACTTTTACAGCATGTACTTTCACACGCATTAAAAGCAACTCTGCGGATACGATTGAATCGAATTATTCCCAAAGCACAGTTCCCGATGTCTCACTTGTTTTGCAGACGTTTACGAACAAAGGACTAACCTTTATTATCAATAACGAAACGCAAAAAGAATATACTTATGGCGAGGACTATAAACTGTATGTTTGTCAAAACAATATATGGAAAGATGTACCCTATATACTTGATAATTGGGCATTTCGCAGCATTGGATATATACTGAAAGCAAATTCATCCACCGAAAAAATGTCGGTGGATTGGGTATGGCTTTATGGCGAGTTGCCCGACGGAAAATACAAATTCGAAAAAAGAATTTTGGATGTAAAAAATCCGGGCGATTACGATACACAACCTGTTTCTGACGAATTTGAGCTTGTCAATGGTGAAGCTGTGAAAGTAATACGTTATACACTCTCGAAGCTTGATAAAAACAGTCATGTTCTAGCATCAAAAGATTTTGAAGATGGCGAAAGCATGAAAAATATTCGTGATGTATACTTTTATGCTATGACACGGTCGACAATGATTTCTGTAACATTATCAAGCATTCAAGAGTTCTATGAGGTGAAAACGACCTATTCTAATGGTGAGACAAGTAAGCAAACATACTGCGTTGAAAAAGGCCAAGCATGCATGATTTATGCGAAAGAGAAAGAGGCGTCATCCTCTGAAGGGATGGCATTACCCGTTGATAATGATCTTTTTGTTAAAATGATTACTTTGTTACAATAAAGCGGCGTGGTATAAACATACTCGATATCCACCAACTATCCATTCACACAGGAGCAAGCAATAAGAACGTAACCGAACAAAACCCGTCATTCCGACGGGTTTTGTATACTCCTTATGTGGGTATTGTTTATTAAAAAGTGTGCAGAGCGTTTATATCTGTTTCTTGATATGCTCGAGAGCGCCCTTTTCCAGACGGCTCACCTGCGCCTGAGAGATGCCGATCTCGGAGGAAACTTCAATCTGGGTCATGCCCTTAAAGAAGCGCAGGAAGAGGATGCGTTTTTCCCGGTCGCTGAGGTTGCGAATGGCTTCCTTGAGCGCAATTTCGTCCAGCCAGTTCTTGTCGTCGTTGTGATCACCAACTTGATCCATGACATAGATCGTATCGCCGCCATCGGAATAGACAGGCTCATAC
>JAEZJA010000257.1 GCA_023415895.1 Bacillota bacterium | reverse complement strand
ACGTTTTCCACCCAGTCGGATACCGAGGTCGTGCTCAAAGCCTACATGGCCTGGGGCGAACGGTGTTTGAACGAGTTCAACGGCATCTATGCTTTTGCCATTTGGGATACGCAGACCAAAAAATTGTTTCTCGCACGCGACCGTGCGGGAGTCAAGCCGCTGTTCTATACACAGATCAATAACGGACTGGTCTTTGGCTCGGAGATCAAAGCGCTGCTCTGTCATCCCAGTGTGCCTGCCTGTATTGATAAAGAAGGCATTGCGGAGGTTCTGCTGCTTGGCCCGGGACGTACTCCCGGATGCGGCGTGTTCCGCGGCATCCGCGAGCTGCAGCCGGGACAGTGTGCCGTGTTTTCCCGAGAGGGCATGGACATTCGTACCTACTGGCAGCTCACCGACCGGGTAAACAATGACTCCTTTGAACAAACGCTCGAAAACGTCCGCTGGTTGGTCAACGATGCTATTGAGAGACAAACGGTATCGGATGTGCCAATTGCCACCTTCTTATCCGGCGGTCTGGATTCCAGCATCATCTCCGCCATCGTTGCCCGCCGTATGGCGCAGAGCGGACAGCGACTGCACACCTTCTCCGTCGATTACGTGGACAACGACCGATACTTCAAGGCCAACCGTTTTCAACCCAACAGCGACGGCGTGTACATACAAAAGATGGTGGAGCACATCGGTTGTGAGCATACAACCGTCACGCTGGGAGCGCGAGAGGTTGCCGACGCACTGTACGATGCGGTAGCGGCGCGTGATCTTCCAGGCATGGCGGATGTGGACAGTTCGCTGCTGCTTTTTTGCCGTCAGGTTAAAGAGTCTGCCACCGTGGTGCTGTCGGGTGAATGCGCGGACGAGATATTCGGAGGCTACCCATGGTATCGCGACGAAAAGATACGCAGCATCAACGGTTTCCCCTGGTCACAGTCTACAGCCTATCGTACGTCGTTTCTGCATGACGAGCTGGCGCAAACTCTGGGGGCGCAGGAATTCATCCGTCAACGCTATCAGCAGTCCATTGATGCCGTCCATGTCATCGGCGACCCTTCCCCTCTGGAAAGGCGCATGAAGGAAATGATGAGCCTCAACTTCCGTTGGTTCATGTCCACCCTGCTCGACCGCAAGGATCGCATGTCCATGTACAGCGGGCTGGAGGTGCGTGTTCCCTTCTGTGACCATCGAATTGCCGAGGCACTCTATACAACGCCGTGGGATTACAAGGATTATGAGGGGCGCGAAAAAGGACTGCTGCGCAAAGCCGTAGAAGGTCTGCTTCCGGAGGAAGTCCTATGGCGTAAAAAGAGCCCCTATCCCAAGACTTTTGACCCGGCCTATCTGTCTATCGTCAGTCAACGTCTGCGGGAGGTCATTGCCGATCCCAACGCCCCCTTGCTAACGCTGGTCAAACGATCCGCGCTTGAGGAACTGCTGAGCAGCAACAACGCCGAACCATGGTACGGCCAACTGATGACCACGCCCCAAACCATCGCTTATTTTCTTCAGGTCAACTATTGGCTGTCCCTCTACCACGTATCCATCGCGCTCTGATCAGCCCGTCAAAAAAAGCTCCCACTCATTAATTCTAATGAGTGGGGCATTTTGTTTTCTGATAAACGGGTATTCAACGGGAACAAGGATAGCCGTAGGAACGCCCTTTTCGTAGCGGGGAACCTAGTTGATTAACGGTGCTAATACTGTTCCGCCCGTCTTTGCCGCCGCAGGGCGCGCCGCTTCTCCCCTGATGCCCATTCCGCCAGTTCCTCCTCCGTAATCGGAACAAGCCTCGGCACCTCCTTGGGACAACCATTTTCATCAAGGGCCACCAGAACAAGATACGCGCGGTTGACCCGCCGCCGCTGTCCATCAAGGGATTCGGCATAGGTGTCCACCCGTACCTCCATTGAAGTATGCCCCACATGGGTCACGCAGCCGTCAAGAATGACTGTGCTGCCCACATGGGCGGGCGCCTCAAATTCGAGCGTATCAATGCAGGCTGTCGTAACCTCGGCATGAGCGTGACGACGGGCAACCACCGCTGCCACCACGTCGATCCACTGCATCAGTACCCCGCCGAATAACCGCTTGTTGGCGTTGGCATGCTGCGGCAAAATAATCTGTACCTGTTCAGCACGTGAATCGGCCACCGTTCGTGCGGGTTGCATCTTGTTTCCACCTTTCTCTGTTTATCGGGCATTTCTGCCCGGTTAGTCAACCGTTACCGCAATGGATGCTGTCGATGCCTGCGCGAGCGCACACAGGTCGCTCGGCTTCAGTTCAATCTGATGGCCGATCTTACCGGCGCTGACGATCACGGTCGGCAATTCTTCACACGAAGCATCAATAACGGTCGTATAAGCTTTTTTCATGCCAAGCGGCGAACAGCCTCCCCGGATATACCCCGTCACTTTGCTGATATCCTTGACCGGAATCATCGCCACGGCCTTTTCGCCAACAGAACGCGCCGCCGCCTTCAGATCCAGCTCCGTAGCAACAGGTATGACAAAGACATAGTAATTGCGGCTTGTCCCCTGGGTCACCAGTGTTTTAAAGACGCGCTCGACCGGTTGTCCAAGCTTTTGTGCGACTGCCAGCCCGTCGATGCGTCCGTCCTCATGATCATATTCATACGTATTGTACGCAATGCCGACTTTGTCCAAAAGGCGCATGGCGTTTGTCTTGAGTGTGGCTGCCATCCGGAATCACCCCGGCCTCAGTATACTCCCCCATAGGTAAAAAAGCAAGGTCTCGGCTGCATAAGGTTGCATCTCAAGGCCATATATCTGTCATGTTTTCTCATTGTCGGAATACAATAGAGAGGGCGTTGGCTTTGCGAATACATACAGAATACTGTCGCATATTTGTCAATATTGATAATATATTTTGTGGTAAAGTGCTGGTATAATGATTCCCATGCGGCTTTGATTAACGTATTTTAAGGATGTTATGATCAGCCGTGTCCGATACAAAATTAACAGGAGTGATTTCTATGCCATTGAACCAAACCTTTTTTCTCCTGGCCGCCATTGTTATTGCTTTGGCTGCCTTCGGCTTCGCTTTCTGGTTATATTGTTGGGTGCTCAAGCAACCCTCCGAAAATGAACGCATCAAACAGGTGGGTACGCTCATCCGGCGGGGCGCCAATACGTTTCTGGCAAAGGAATACCGCGTTCTCGCGAAATTTGCCAGCGTCGCGGCTGTACTTATTTTCGTGTTTCTTCCCTCGGGCATCTGGAACGGACACATTCTCGAAAACCTGACCATGGCCCTGGCCTATATTGCCGGTACGGTCTTCTCGGCCATCGCTGGCAAAATCGGTATTCAGGTCGCGACCGCGGCCAATTGCAAAACGGCGGAAGCTGCGCAGAAGGGCATCCGTCCTTCGTTTATGGTTGGTTTCCGCGGCGGCGCCGTCATGGGCATGGCGGTTGTCGGCTCCAGCCTGCTGGGTGTTACGCTGGTGTTCCTGATCACTGGCAATACCACCGCTCTTCTCGGCTTCAGCTTCGGCGCCAGCTCGCTGGCCCTGTTTGCCAAAGCCGGCGGCGGTATCTTCACCAAAACGGCGGATATCAGCGCGGACCTGTGCGGCAAAGTCGAGCTGGGCATCCCCGAGGACGACCCCCGCAATCCGGCGGTTATTGCCGATAACGTGGGAGACAACGTCGGCGACGTGGCCGGCATGGGTGCCGACCTGTTCGACTCCAACGTCGCGTCCATGGTGGCTGCTCTGGTCATCGCCGCGACCCTTGCCCCTGTCAATATCTATATGGTCTTCTGCTATGCGGCCATTGGCCTTCTCGCCTCCATCATCGGTGTGGCAACCGCCCGTATCGGCAAAAAAGGCAACCCCACCCATGCGCTCAACAGCAGCACCTATGTCACAACCGCCATCTACGGCGTTCTGACTGCTCTGGCAACCTGGGCCTTCGGCTTTGAATGGCGCATCTGGGGCGCGAGCGCCCTTGGCCTTGTGGTCGGCGTCATCATCGGCGTTGCCAGCGACTATTTCACCGACGATTCCAAACGTCCTGTACATAATGTGGCAAAAGCATCGGAATCCGGCCCTGCTTTCACCATTTTGTCCGGTGTCTCCTATGGCTTCCTGAGCACGCTGCCCGCCATGATCGGCATTGGCGTTTCGGCTCTGGGTGCCTACAAGCTCTGTGAACCCCTCGGCGGCGAATACCCTCTGTTCGGTATTGCTATGGCTGCGGTCGGCATGCTGTCCATTGTGGGCATGATCATTTCCAACGACGCATACGGCCCGATCGTGGACAATGCGCGCGGACTTGCCGAAATGGGTGATCTCGGTGATGAAGTGCTGGATATCACCGATTCGCTTGACAGCGCAGGCAACACCGTCAAGGCCATCACCAAAGGCTTTGCCATTGGCGCTGCCGGTTTGACCGTTATCGCTCTGCTCGGTGCTTTCATCAGTCAGGTCAACGACTCGGCAAGAGAACTTGGCATGAGTCTGATTACCGGCTTCGACATCATGAACCCTGTAGTCTTCTTTGGTATGTTGGTCGGCGCGGCAATTCCCGCTGTGTTCTCCGCCATGTTGATGCTGGGCGTTGACCGCAACGCGCAGCGCATGGTTGCCGAAATCCATCGCCAGTTCCGCGAGATTGTCGGTCTGAAAGAAGGCAAACCCGGCGTAACACCCGATTATGACACTTGCATCGGCATTGCCACACACGGCGCACTGCGCGAGCTGATTCCCGCCGGTTTGATGGCGATCATTGCCACCATACTCGTGGGCTTCATCGGCGGCGTGCAGGCCATCGGCGGCTTCCTGACCGGCAACATCGTCAGCGGTCTGCTGCTGTCCCTCTTCATGTCCAATGCCGGCGGTCTGTGGGATAACTCCAAGAAGTATATTGAATCGGGCAACCATGGCGGCAAAGGCTCCGAAGCGCACAAGTCCGCTGTTGTGGGCGATACCGCGGGCGACCCCTTCAAGGATACGGCCGGCCCCTCGATCAATACGCAGATCACGGTTGTGTCTCTGGTATCCTCGCTGATGGCTACGCTCTTCCTGACACTCTCCATTTTCCATTAATTCTGGATAAGAAGATCCGCCTATGGATTGTATTGCTTAGGTAAGCGGCTGATTAAAAAACGGTGTAGTCCGAAAGGGCTACACCGTTTTTCTCTCCAAACGATACCTGCCGTAAGACCTACGGGGGGTATCCTTCTATTCTTATAAGCACATCGCACTGATTAAATCTTTGTTATGGTACCTTATCGCACAAATACCAACAGCAATACAGCCAACATCCCGAAGTTGACCACCGTGAACATGCCGAAATACCGTCCGACGCGCGCGTTTTCCGTTTTGGCATAGAGCTTAAAAGAGATCAGGCTGGCAAGAGAGGCTACCAGCGTCCCCAGGCCGCCGATGTTGGTGCCCAGCACAAGTGCGTCGGCGCGATTGGTGAAGCCGGACAGCAGCACAGCCGCAGGCACATTGCTGATGATCTGGCTGAGAATCGCCGCCGCCAACGCTTCACGTCCCGCCACCAGACTCGCAATCAGTTCACGGACACTCTCCATCTGTTCCAAGTTGCCCACAAAGACAAAGAAGCAAACAAAGGTTAATAGCAAGCCGTAATCCACGCGCCGCAGCAGCGTACGATCCACAATCAGCAGTGTGCCCACCACGATGGCCAGCAGTACAAGAGTGGGGATGCCCTGAAAAACACAAACCAAACATAAAGCAAACAAGACGAGATAGACGATCAAGCGGCGTTTGTCGGTGATATGCAGTTGCTGATGAAAATCGACATCGACCTGTTCCGGCTTGATCAGCAGACACAATGCCACCAAAATGACCAGCGCCGCTCCTGTCACGGGCACAGTCAGCGCAAAAAAGGCCGCTGGTGTCATAGAATAATCGGAGTAAAGATACAGGTTCTGGGGATTGCCAACGGGTGTCAGCATACTGCCGAGGTTGGCGGCCACCGTCTGAAGCACGATTACATAGATCAGCCGCTCACTCTGCCCTGTCAGCGTCAGTACCAGCACAGCAAAGGGTACGAAGGTGATCAGCGCCACATCGTTGGTAATCAGCATGGACGAAAAGAAGCAGAGCAGCACGAGCGTTGCACACAGCAGCCGCGTATTATGTATGCCGGCTATCAGCCGCTGTCCCAGGGTCGCAAATACGCCGACCGATTGCAGACCAGCCACCACCGCCATCAGACAGAACAATAGCGACAGCACCCGGGTATCAATCATTTGAAACGTTGCAGCCGACGGCGGCACCAGCACCAGAGAGACGATTGCTGCCGCAACCGCCACAAGCAGAACCACTTCCTGTTTCAGTCTTTCTTTGATTCGTTTTATACGGCTCATATTTCCAACACCTTGGTTTTTACTATTTGGCAAGCATGCCGTCAAGATGCGCATGGCGCAGTGCTGTTTTGACCGGCACATACAACAGCAATGCCGCAATGATGGAGAAAACGCCGTTGATCAGCGTTGCAGGCAGACTAATCAGAGAGGCCAGCATCGCGGCCTGCCACTGGGCACCGCTCGCCACGCCAAGGATCGTGCCTGCCGCAAACTCACCGACAACATTCCAGGC
>JAEZJA010000174.1 GCA_023415895.1 Bacillota bacterium | reverse complement strand
GAGAGAGCACGGTCTGGCGTACCGTTCGCTGCAGCAGCAGAATGCCGTACATCGGTGGGCGCGTCTGCGCCGGTGTCCACGCAATCTCGGTTTCTCCATAAACAGCCGACCAGGCATTGAGATAAATGCCCCTGGATTTGGAATACCCGCGTATCTGTCCATCGCGGCTGTCCGATGGAATGGACAGTTCAAAGGTGCCCTCGAGCGTATCATAAGGCTGCGGATATATCTCTTCTCCGCTGATCCACAGCAACAGACGGGTACCCTTGGGCAGCTCGCCGCTCTGTACCACGGTCTCCACCCGCAGGCTGGACTCTGTCTTTTCCACCCATCCCACCGTGCGCAGACAAAGGTGCGTACTGCAGCCGTCCCATTGGAGCAGCGGCTGACGCACGAGCAGTTCTTTACCCGCATACATACAAAAGGCGGCCATAGCGGCAAGAATGACCGCCATGACCCGCCTGTTGCTGCGTATAGAGCGCACGCATACCCCGGTTACAAACGCAAAGAGACACAGAGCCGCTAATACCAGAACCATTTTTAAAGCTAAAAATGATGCCAGTATCAGTGACAGAAAAAATGAAATGCCCAGTGTTGCCATCGGTCGTTCCATTTTATCGGTCAACCCTTTCTGTGTCTCTGCTGTCCGCGCCGCATGTGTCGATTTGCCGGGAATTATGCAGAAACTATGTAGGGATCAGTCGTTTGGAAACAGCGGCAGCGGCTCAAGATAGAAAATATCCTGGCGGTTGATCGCGTCGCCCTCGGCCAAAATGGCGCATTGGCCAGCGACCGTTCCCTGCGCATGCTCCACGAGTTTGTCCAGTGCTTTGAGCGATTCCCCGGTGCTGATCACATCGTCCACGATCAGCACACGCTTACCGCGGATCACCGAGGCTTCGCTCTCGTCGAGATACAGTGTCTGATCCTTGTCGGTCGTGATGGAGTGCACATCCACCGAAATTGGGTTGGGCATATAGAGCTTGGGGTATTTGCGCGCGATAAAATATGGCTTGCCGCTTTGGCGGGCCATCTCGTACACCAGCGGAATACCCTTGGCTTCGGCCGTGATCAGCACATCAAACGCAGGCGCTTTTTTGAGCAGCTGTTCCGACGCAGCCACCGTCAGCTCCACGTCGCCGAAGATGACAAAAGCCGCAATGCGCAGCTTATCACTGATGGGGCAAAGAGGCAGATGCCTCTCCAGCACCGCAATCGTCAGAGTATACACCTTGTTGTCCATCGTCACTGTCCGCCTTTCCATGTCAATCAAAATACGAATGTTGCTCAGCTTTTTTTCTTTGAGAGATCCTTCATGCGCTGTTCCTTGGACAGGGTCACCTTGCGCAAACGGATCGAGGAGGGTGTCACCTCAACCAGCTCGTCGTCATTAATGAATTCCAGCGACTGTTCAAGAGAGAGAACCGTCGGCGTGGTCAGGCGCAACGCATCGTCCGAGCCCGACGCACGCGTATTGGTGATATGCTTCTTTTTGCATACATTGACCACGATATCCTCGCTCTTGGGCGATTCGCCGATGATCATGCCCTCGTATACAGAAACGCCCGCGCCGATAAACAGCGTGCCGCGCTCCTGTGCATTGTACAAGCCATAAGTCGTCGTCTCGCCCGTCTCGAATACCACCAGAGAGCCCTGAACACGTTGGGGAATATCGCCCTTATACAGCTCATAGCCGTCAAACACACTGTTCATGATTCCATTGCCGTTGGTATCGGTCAGGAATTGCTGCCGATAGCCCATCAGACCGCGCGCCGGGATACGGAATTCCAGATGGCTGACACCCGTGTCCCGCGTACCCATGTTGACAATCTCCGCCCGACGGGAGCCCAGTTTTTCCATGACGGCACCCACATACTGCTCGGGCACCTCGATCATCAGCAGCTCCATAGGCTCAAGCAGCTTGCCGTTCTCGTCCGTCTTATAGATGACGCGGGGACGACTGACGGCAAACTCAAAGCCCTGACGGCGCATAGTTTCAATCAGAATGGACAGGTGCAGCTCACCGCGCCCCGACACTTCAAACGCATCCGTGCTGTCGGTCTCTTTGACCCGCATGCTGACGTTGGTTTCCACTTCCTTGAACAGCCGATCACGCAGATTGCGGCTGGTCACGAACTTGCCTTCCTTGCCGGCAAAGGGACTGTTATTAACCATAAAGACCATAGAAATGGTCGGCTCATCAATATGCACAAAGGGCAACGCCTCCACGCATTCGGGATCGCAGGCCGTCTCGCCAATGTTGAGATTGGTAATCCCCGTTACGGCAATCAGGTCGCCCAGGGTCGCCGACTCATGCTCCACACGCTTGAGACCCTCGAACTGGAACAACTTGCCGATGCGGGCGTTCATGGTGGTTCCGTCGGTTTTGCACACGGTGACCATTTGCCCGTTTTTAACACTGCCGCGCTCCACACGTCCCACACCGATGCGACCAACATAATCATCGTAGTCGATGTTGGAGAACAAAATCTGCAGCGGTCCGTCCGCATCCCCCTCGGGTGCGGGAACATGCTGAAGGATCGCATCAAGCAGCGGCTTCATCGTGCCCTCCCGCGCCTCGGGATCGAGAGACGAATAGCCATCGCGGCCCGATGCGTACACCACAGGAAAATCCAGCTGGTTCTCGTCGGCACCCAGCTCGATAAACAGATCGATGATCTCGTCAATGACCTCGGCGGGGCGCGCCCCGTCACGGTCAATTTTATTCACCACCACAACCGGCTTTTTGCCCAATCCCAGTGCCTTTTTCAGTACAAAGCGGGTCTGGGGCATGCAGCCCTCGAACGCATCAACAAGCAGCAGAACACCATCCACCATCATCAAAATGCGCTCCACCTCGCCCCCGAAATCGGCGTGACCGGGAGTATCCACAATATTGATCTTGGTATCGCCGTACATGACGGCCGTATTTTTTGCCAGAATCGTAATGCCGCGTTCACGCTCCAGATCGTTGGAGTCCATCACGCGTTCCGCAACCTGTTCGTTGGCACGAAAAATGCCGCTCTGCCGCAACATTTGATCGACCAGTGTCGTCTTGCCGTGGTCTACGTGCGCAAAAATGGCAATATTGCGCAGATTTTCTCTCTTAGCCATGGGTCTATCCATTCCTCGTCTCTT
>JAEZJA010000132.1 GCA_023415895.1 Bacillota bacterium | reverse complement strand
GGATGAGGCGGCTGCTTCGCTGCTGTAAGTTCGGATGCGTCATAGCGGACAACGCACGTTCCTATCATAGGACGTACGATGTCCGCTTTTTGCTTTTTCGTCGGAAGCATTACCAGCAAGCCCCTCCTTGTTTTCCCGTATTCTTGTTGATACAATTTATTCAATAAGATCGGGGAGGCGAATCTCTATTACACCAATAAAAAAGAATTTTCGACGGTTTTTAAGTAGTTTATGCGTTTTGATAATGACGCTTTCTATGGGCGCTATGGGCGGCTGCACGACGGACTCAACCGAAATCGCAGAGGGGTACATAACACAAGAGACAGTCGATACGGCACCCGGGCACACAACAACTACATCTGTCTCGTCGGACAAATCGGAAGCTGCTACAACAACATCCGCAACAACCACACAGGCCGGGCAAAGCACGCAGACAAATACCACTCCGGCATCCTCTTCTGGCACTGAAAAAACAACGTTCAAAACGGACACACACTCCTCTGCGGCGACGACAACCCAAGCGACAACTACCTCAGCCGCACCAACAAACAGCGCCGTGAATGGACAGTATATGGTGGGATATTATGCGAACTGGGCAAGCTACAGCGGTATTACGCCGGACAAGCTGCAGGTGTCGAAGCTGACTCACCTGAATTATGCTTTTGCGATTATCGACGCAAACGGCAAAGTGGCGATGTCCGATCCCGCTATCGATATAAACAATTTCAGAATATTGAAAAGCCTAAAAGCGACAAACAAAGGGCTGAAGACCCTGATTTCAGTAGGCGGCTGGGATGATTCACAGACGTTTTCCGATGTCGCACTGACGTCGGCCAGCCGGGCGGTGTTTGCCCAGAGCTGTGTGGATTTCGTGGTCAAACATGGCTTTGACGGGGTGGATATTGACTGGGAATATCCTGTTTCGGGAGGAAAGAGTGCCGGTCGGGCTGAGGATAAACAGAATTTCACCTATCTGCTTCAGACAATCCGCCAGAAGTTGAATGAACAGGGGGCGAAAGATGGAAAACAGTACATGTTGACCATTGCGGGCGGCGCTGGTACCTCCTATCTGCAAAAAATCGAGGTCCGGAAAGTGGCGGCTGTGGTTGATTTCATCTTTATCATGGCGTATGATCTGCACGGACCGTGGAATGAGTACGCCGATCTGAACGCGGCTTTGTATGATCCTGCCGGAACCTCGCCGCAATATAAGTTGAGCGCTGACGGCGCGGTCACGGCATACTTGAATGCAGGCGTGGCTTCTTCAAAACTTGTACTCGGGATGCCCTTTTACGGTTATCAATACAGCGGTGTAAGCGCGGGCAATAACGGACTTTTTAGCCGCTTTACTTCGGGAAAATCCATCGCTTATGATGCGATCGCTGCCAATTATCTCAACAATAGCGCTTTTCGTCAGTTTTACCATTCCACGGCGAAGGTTCCGTATCTGTTCGGGAATAACACGTTTATTTCCTTTGATAATGCGCAGTCGATCGCCGAAAAAGTCCGGTATGCGAAGAGTCGCCATCTGGCGGGCGTCGGCGCGTGGGAGCTGTCGCAGGACAAGCACGGCGTACTTCTGTCGAGTGCTTATTCGGCATTATACGGATAAAGGAGAGGTGGCCATGCAAAATACCTATGAGAAAATCTATGAGGTGGTAAGGCGCATTCCCAGGGGACGGGTGTGCACCTATGGACAGGTCGCCTGTCTGGCCGGAAGCCACCGCTGGGCGCGCGTGGTGGGGTATGCGCTGCATGCCAATCCCGATCCTTCAAGCATTCCCTGCCATCGTGTGGTCAATCGGCTGGGGAAGGTGTCCTCGGCCTTTGCCTTTGGAGGCGCCAACCGCCAGTGCGAACTTCTGACCGAGGAAGGAGTACCCCTGCTGAAGGATGGTCGAGTGGATCTCGGTCAATGCATGTGGTGGGGCGACTGAATGGCTTGGTCATACAAATTAATTCTGCTGAAAAATTTTGGATTGTCATAGACGAGCCGCGGCCGCATATAGTGTAATGATAAGATGCGCCGGGAGGTACGGATATGACATGCAGAATTACCGATATGCATAACAAAGAAGTTATCAATGTCTGCGACGGCAGCCGTCTGGGGTGCGTGGACGATGTGGAGGTGGATACCTGTACGGCGCAGCTGTGCGCAATTGTCATCCATGGCCGTCCCAAATGCTTCGGGCTGTTCGGCCACGATGACGATATCGTGATACCCTGGTGTAAGATCAGCGTGATCGGCGAGGATACCATTCTGGTCAATCACGAGTGCGCCTGCCCTCCGCCCTGTCCGCGGCGCAGGCGGGGAATCTTCTCGGGAATATTCTATAACTGAGGGGCGACGACGATACATAGGGGATTCGTGCAAAGCAGCATCCAAATCAATCGGGAGAGCTGGGAGAGTCACACGCAAACGTGTCGGCTGTTCCGGTTCTTTTTCTGTCAACCGAAGCCGAAATAAAAATAATTCAGATTAGTCCTTGCATTTTCTTCGTAGTTGTGCTATCATTTTGCTGTTAATCATGGGCTGCCTGAAAGAGGTGACATAAATGAAAGAGAATATTCATCCGAAGTATCAGAAAACAACAATCACTTGCGCCTGCGGTGAGGTTATTGAGACCAGTTCGACCAAGAGCGATATCCGCGTTGAAATTTGTTCGAAATGCCATCCGTTTTTCACCGGCAAACAGAAGCTGGTGGACACAGGCGGACGTGTCGATCGTTTTAAGAAGCGCTTTGGTATCGTCGACGAGAAATAAGCAAATGCTTTATCGAGCAGCGCTTTTTGGCGCTGCTCTTTCTCATCTAAGGGGGGACGGCATGGAATCGGTCTACCGAACCATCAAACAGCAGGCAGCCGACGAATTTGTTGAGCGACGCTCCCGGTTTATCGGCGCAATCTGTCCCGTGTCCAATGAAAGCGCCGCGCTGGAATTTATTGTTGCCCGCCGTAAGGAGCACTGGAGCGCCAAGCATACGGTATATGCGTATGTGCTGCGGGAAGGGCAGGTTCGGCGCTACTCGGATGACGGTGAGCCGCAGGGAACGGGGGGCGTACCCGTACTGGAGGTATTGCTCAAGGCCGGATTGACCGATTGCGTGGTTGCCGTTACGCGTTATTTCGGCGGCATATTGCTGGGCACCGGCGGATTGGTGCGTGCATATTCCCATGCGGCCAAGCTGGCCATGGATGCTACGGGGGTGGTGGAGATGCGCCTGTGCGACCGCGCCTGTATTGCATGTGAGTACGCGCAGTATGGGCTGGTGGCGGCGCTCATTCCTGAAATGGGCGGCTTTGTGACGGATACGCGCTATACCGACCGCGTGGAGCTGGATTTCTCCATTCCTCATGAGCTGTTGGGACCCGTGCAGGCCCAGCTGACCGAACGCTCGGCAGGAAGTCTGACGGCCGAATTCCTCGGTCAGGAGTATCTCCCTTTTGATGTTAAAGCCCCACGTTAAATTTTGCGCAAAAGGAATTTTCTTTTTGATTCAAGAAGGAAAATGACAGACACTTTTTGTATATATATTAATGACAGAAGAAATTTGGACTTCTGCGATGGTTTCATTTGAAAAGGATGGAGCTTTGATGTGCAGCAAAGAGCTGGTGAAAAGGAGGATGTTATGACGATTCGGGAACGCAATGAATTGTTCGAAAAGCAGTTTCTGGCTCCCAATGCGGCTTTCGCGGCTGAGAGCAAGGGGCGCGGGCGTCCCGAGGAACCCTGTGCTTATCGCACCTGCTATCAGCGTGATCGCGACCGTATTTTGCATTCCAAAGCGTTTCGCCGCCTCAAGCACAAAACACAGGTCTTTCTGTCTCCCGAGGGCGATCACTATCGCACCCGCTTAACTCACACGCTGGAGGTTTCGCAGATTGCGCGCACCATTGCCCGTGCCTTGCAGCTTAACGAGGATTTAACCGAAGCCATTTCACTTGGTCACGATCTGGGGCACACGCCCTTTGGGCATGCAGGCGAACGTGTGCTGGATTCTCTGATTGAGGGCGGTTTTCATCACTATGAGCAGAGCGTGCGCGTGGTGGACAAGCTGGAGAACAACGGACAGGGGCTCAACCTTACCTGGGAGGTGAGGGACGGCATCCTCCATCACACGAGAGGGGAGCAGGCCGCCACACTTGAGGGACGCATTGTCCGCATAGCCGACCGTATAGCCTACATAAATCACGACATGGATGACGCCATCCGTGCCGGCGTGATGAAGGAAGACGACGTTCCCGCAGATATTCGAAAGGCATTGGGTGATTCGCGTTCTCAGCGCATTGACCGGTTGGTATCCTCCGTGGTCGAAAACAGCGGTGAGGATATCCGGATGGACGAACGCACCGCCGAGTATTTCAATAAGCTGCACGAGTTTATGTTTGCCGCCTTATACCGCAATCCCGTGGCCAAACGCGAGGAGGCCAAGGTGGACGGACTGATTTCGCGGTTGTTTGAGCATCTGACGACACACACCGAATGCCTGCCTGAAGAATACCGTGATATTCTCGAGCAGGAAGGGGAAGCGCGCGCTGTGTGCGACTATATTGCCGGAATGACCGACAATTACGCGCTCGAGATCTATAATACGCTCTTTATCCCCCATGCGTGGGAAGTAAAGGGAATGAACTTTACCAATTAGTGGCATACTAACGTTACATCCGTTTATAGTAGAGACGGATCCGTTTCGGATTTGCAGCAAGGAGGGAATGCCATGCCGTTGCCCGACAGCTTTTTACAGGAGCTGATCAGCCGAAATGATATTGACGATGTGGTATCCTCGTATGTGCATACCAAACGCCGGGGAAGGACTTCGGTTGGGCTTTGCCCCTTCCACGGCGAAAAAACGCCGTCCTTCACCGTTTATCCCGACACCGCTTCCTTTTATTGCTTTGGCTGCGGTGCTGGCGGCGACGTCATTACATTTATTAAACGAATTGAAAACCTTGATTATATGGACGCGATCCGCTTTTTGGCTGACCGCGCCGGTATGAAGATGCCCGAGGACAACGTGGACGATTCCGTTTCCCGACTGCGTATGCGTATCCTCGAGGCCAACCGTGAGGCGGCGCGCTTTTTTCATCAAATGCTCTATTCGCCCGAGGGAAAAGAGGGGCTGGAGTATTACTATCAGCGCGGCTATACGGACAACACCATCCGCCGCTTCGGCCTGGGGTATGCACCCGACAGCTTTCATGCGCTGATCGATCACATGCGCCACAAGGGCTTTAAGGATGATGAACTGACAGCCGCTTTTCTCGCAGCCGTCAGCCGGAAATCGAATAGCGGCATATACGACATTTTTCGTCACCGCGTGATCATCCCGATTATCGATATCCGGGGCAACGTGATCGCCTTTGGCGGCCGGGTACTGGACGATTCCAAGCCCAAATACCTCAACACCTCCGATACCCTTGTATTCAAAAAGACCAACAATCTGTTTGCTCTCAATTATGCTAAGGCTACCAAGGAGGGCAATCTGATCCTGTGTGAAGGGTATATGGACGTGATTGCTCTTCATCAAGCAGGCTTCACCAACGCCGTGGCCGCACTCGGCACCTCCTTTACCGACGATCATGCCCGGCTGATTGCCCGGTATGCGAATGAAGTCGTTTTGGTTTTTGATGCGGATGCCGCCGGGCGCAAGGGAGCACAGCGCGCCATCGCCCTTCTGCGGCAGACAGGCGTGCACATCCGTGTCATAACCATTCCCAGCGGCAAGGATCCCGATGAGTTTATCAAGCTGTATGGCCCCGAACGCTTCAAGCTGCTGGTGGAGCGGTCGGGAAACGACGTGGAGTATCAACTGAGCGTCCTTGGTGCACAATATGCTTTGGATACTTCGGACGGGCGTGTGGAATATCTGCGGGAGGCATCCGAGCTGCTGGCCAAGCTCAGCAGTCCCATCGAGCGGGATGTGTATGCCGGCAAGCTGTCGACCGAGCTTTCGGTGGGCAAGGACGCAATTCTCGCGCAGATCAGCCGCAGCTTGAAAGCCGAACACAAGAAACAGCAGAAAAAGTTGCTGTCTGAAGCGGTGCGTCAGTCGGAGGACAGCATGCGCAAGGCCAACCCCGATGCCGAGCGTTTTGTACGCGCCAGCCGTGCGGAGGAGGGGCTGCTGGGTTTGCTTATTCTTCACCCCGATTATATCAAGGCGGTTTCGCAGCGCCTGACGCCCGAATTGATGGTCACCCCCTTCAACCGTGCACTGTACAGTCGCCTGTTGGATCGCAGCCGCCAGGGATTGCTGATCGATCTGCCCTTTCTCACGGCAGATTACGATGAGAATGGCATGGCATATATCTCCAACATGCTCAAAAACGCGCGGGAGGGCGCTCATACGCCCGAGCAGGCCGTGGAGTATGTGGATGTGATTCTATCGGAGCACGAACTGCTTGTTTTTAAAAATCCGGATCAGCTCTCACAGCTGCCTGATGATAAGATTCATGAGATGCTTGCCGCCATGCGTGAGCACAAGAAGTAAGAAAGAGGAATACCAATGAGCAATAATGAGATGAACGATCTGCACCTGCAAGATGAGGAACTCGACGATTACGATTTTGAAGCAGCCGAGGAGCCCACTCCTCCGCTGTCCGATACGCCGGTCACATCGGTTAAGGCGGACAAATCCGCTTTGGCAGCGGCCAAGGATGCGGATGACGTCGGATTAATCAAAAAGGATCGCAGCACTCTCATCAAGGAGCTGCTGGATATCGGCCGAGTCAAGGGAAAGCTGACCACACAGGAGATTTTGGACGCGCTCGAGGATGTGGAATTTGATCCCAATCAGATGGACAAGGTCTACGATGCGCTCGAATCCCAGAATATCGAGATCATTGATGATTTTGAGACCGAAGTGTTTGCCGATCTCAACTTTGCGCTGGATGTTCCCGAAAGCGAGGAAAGCGAAGCGGCGGTTACACCCGACGGCATCGCTATCGATGATCCTGTGAAGGTTTATCTCAAGGAAATCGGACGCGTGCCGCTGCTCACGCCTGAAGAGGAGATCGATCTGGCTATCCGCATCATTGACGGAGATGAATATGCTAAAAAGCGTCTGTCCGAAGCCAACCTGCGTCTCGTCGTCAGCATTGCGAAACGCTATGTCGGCCGTGGTATGCAATTTCTTGATCTGATTCAGGAGGGCAACCTTGGTCTGATCAAGGCCGTTGAAAAATTTGATTATACCAAGGGCTTTAAATTCTCCACCTATGCGACCTGGTGGATTCGCCAGGCCATCACACGCGCGATTGCCGATCAGGCGCGCACGATCCGTATTCCTGTGCACATGGTGGAAACCATCAACAAGGTCAAGAAGGTATCCAGCCAGCTGCTGCATAAAAACGGGCACGAGCCCACCGCAGAGGAGATTGCCGACGAGCTGGATATGCCGGTGGATAAGGTGCGGGAGATCATGCGCGTGGCGCAGGAGCCCGTGTCGCTCGAAACCCCCATCGGTGAGGAAGAGGACAGCCATTTGGGTGACTTCATTCCCGACGACGAAGCGCCGGCTCCCGCCGATGCCGCTTCGCACACCCTGCTTAAAGAACAGCTGGGCGACGTGCTGTCCACGCTGACCGCTCGTGAAGAAAAGGTGCTGCGCCTGCGTTTCGGTCTGGAGGACGGCCGCCCGCGCACGCTGGAGGAAGTGGGTAAGGAGTTTGACGTCACGCGTGAGCGTATCCGCCAAATCGAAGCCAAGGCCCTGCGCAAGCTGCGCCATCCCAGCCGCAGCAAGAAGCTCAAGGATTTTCTCGATTAATCCATACCGGTGTCACGGTACCGAAAGGCAGTTGTCTTTATGCATATTAACTTAGAATCGGACTATGCCGTGCGCATCGTACACTGTCTCGCTGAAAACGGACGGTATGTGCATGCAGACAAGGCGTTGTCTGAGGACAGCCGCATGGATGCGCAGACAATCTCAGATTATACAAATGTGTCTCTGCGGTTCACACTCAAAATCATGGGCAAGCTGGTTGCCGCAGGCATTGTTCTTTCCTATAAGGGGGCGCGCGGCGGCTATTCCCTGTCACGCGAACCACGCGACATCACGCTCCGCCAAGT
>JAEZJA010000107.1 GCA_023415895.1 Bacillota bacterium | reverse complement strand
AAAGAGCCGTAGAAAAGGAGAACTGTTTATGAAAAAGATCGTAACATGTATGATCGGCGTTATCATGGCCGCAGCCATGTGCTTTTGCGCATCGGCCGCCACGTTGGATACCAACGAGCAAAAGGTGCTTGACGCTATGAAGTCCACTGTCACAGTGGATGGAAAGACTGTGGCAATCCCTGCCGATCTGCTTACGCAGGTTGAAAACTATCTTAAGAGAGACGATGTTTCCATTACTGCCGACCAAGCGGCCGCCATTGTGGAACAGGTCAACAAGGGTATAGAGGTTGTCAAGAAGGCGGGCGTGTCGGATCTGACCAAGCTGCCCGGCGCTCAGAAGACCGAAATCATGAAGATCGCTCAGACGGCGGCCAAAGAGGTCAACCTGACGGTGTCCCTGGATTCCTCCACACACGTGATTACGGTTCTGGATGCCAACAACAAGGTTGTTGCCAAGAAGGAAGCGGCTGTGAAGGTTACTGGCCCCGATATGACCATGGTGACTATTTTCTGCGGCTTGGCACTGGTTCTGCTGACCGGTTGCGCGGCTGTTGCAGTGAAATCTAAGCTTTCCGCGAAATGAAATTAACCCGAAACGGTAAAAAAGTAATGGTATATGTATATATGCCATTATTTTTTTGCTTACTTGGCTATGGTGTGCTGTATTTCACATTAATGCCTGTATTGTCTCCCGTGCTGGCATCGCTGAATTTGCTGATATCAGACCACACACCCGATTATGCGTCTTCTGTTCAATCCATTTTCGATGGACAGGCGGGTGAATCGGCTGAAGCGGCGACGGTCAGCGAGGCGCTGGTGGAGATGCCGACCTATGGCACGCACTATGCCAATTTGGAAATCAGCTCCGCATCGATTGCTACCGACCTCTATTTCGGCGACAGCAGCGCCGTGTTGAAACGGGGCGTCGGGCAATATATGGGAAGCTCGCTTCCCGGCTACGGGAAACCCCTGCTCATCGGCGGTCATAACAATGGCGCCTTTGGTCAGCTGCAGTATGTGGCGGTGGGGGATACTGTGATGATAACCACCAATTATGGCGTATATCGTTATCGGGTGACCGAGACGCGGGTTGCAGTGTCCACGGACAAGAATGCCTATGATCTCAATCAGGAGAAGGAACAGCTGATCCTCTACACCTGTTATCCGTTCAACACTCTCGGGCTGACCTCTCAACGCTATTTTGTCTATGCCGATAAGGTCTCCGGTCCTGTCATTGTATCGGAAGGGTAGGAAAGATTGAAAGGGAAATCTTTCAGTCGGAGAGATCGAAAGGGTTGGTTATTAGAATGAAAAAAAGCAAACTGCGTGAAGGAATCAGCTTGGTTTTGTCCTTTTTGATGATGTTTTGTGCCACGATCATCACGGCTTTTTCTTGCTTGATGTTGACAGCATTTAACAAAACGTATATTCCGGATCAGATGAACAGCGCGTATCATGAGGCAACGCTCAACAGTCTGGTTGCGACGCTGAAGACACTGGCGGCACCCAGTCAGCTGCCGGAGGAGGTATTCGACGATCTTTTTACGATTTCTATGGTGACCAAGGATTCCGAGAATGCCACCAGCGCCGTACTGGGCGGGATCAGCTACAGCTTTGACGAGTCGGATGTCCGCAAACTGCTCGAGGGGCGGTTTCAGCAGTACGCCCAGACGGCCGGTCTGGATATGAAGGCCACCAATCTGGATTCTCTGATTGACCTGTGCGTGCAGACCTATGAGCAGCAGATCAGTGTGCCTTTTCTGAAAACTTTTGTGCCCATCCGTACCACCTTTGAGAAGGCGTTTACGATCGTTCTTTTAGCGGTGTCCGCTTTTCTGATCGTGTCGATCGTGCTGCTGTTCAGCATCCATCCCTACAAACACAGGGCGCTGCGCTATACGATTGGCAGCCTGTTTGCCTCGGCGTTGATGGTGATACCCGTGCCGCTGATCATCCTACTGCAGGGGGCCTACAAAAAGATGGCGATTGAACCGACACAGGTGAAGATGTTGTTTGTGTCCATGACGCGCTGTGCAATGCTTAGCTTGGTGATCGGCGGTTTACTTCTGGCGGCGATCGGAGTCGCTTTGCTGCCTGTCGTACGTACTATGCGCCAAAGTTTGCTTCGCAAGGGACATGCGGAAGGATAAAACAAAAACCCCTATTCCATGAATATGAAAAATCCGGAAAGCCGTCCGTGCTTTCCGGATTTTTTTCATGCGCTGATAGCCAATTGGTGCTCCGGGCTTGTCATGCATTCGTTAATCCTCTGAAGGCTGGTTGAGAGCGGCGTCCATCCACTGCCGAAAGGGTTCCATTTTGGCAAAGACAGAACCGGCCAGCACGGAGGCATCTTCAAAGGAGTTCAGTTGGTCATCGTGCAGCGGGCAGAGCAGCGACCAGCTCTTGTACTTGAGCCATTCGGCCTGCGGGTGATCGGGGGAATACTCCTTCGGGACGCGCTTGAGCTTGTCGCCCGTAAACCATTCCCGAATCTGGGGGTCTGCCATCATGGCTTCCCACTCGTCGGCGTGTTCGGCCAAATACCGGCGTACACGCCGGGTCAGCACCGAGTCACCCGAAGAATACATCCCTGTCCCAAGACACGAGCCGCCCGGCTGGATTCTTACATAGAAACCCACCTCCGAGGAATTCTTGCCGTTCCCCGTGAGGTAGGCGCTGAACCAGGGGTTATAGGGCCTGCCGTCACGGACATAGCGCATGTCGCGCATGATGCGATAAATGCAGCTTTTGGGAGGAAGCATCATCAAGCGTTCTCCCATCACGGGCGAGGCGCCCAGCACCTGCAGCTGCAGCATGCCCACAAAGCCCTCAAAATCGGCTTTGGCCGCCACATAATCGTCGTGGGTCTGGTGAAACCAATCACGCCGGTTATTCAACTCCAGTCCGAGCAGATAGGAAAAGATTCGTTCAAAATTCATGGAAGTCATACGATTGTATCCAACATCCTTCTTTGGTCAATGCGTGCGTCGTTTGGTCGATGGTTTGTTCGAGACCTTGTGTGTCGAGGTCAGTTCATAACTCAGGCCGATAAGCCGATGGAGCTCTTCCAAAGGCATATCGCCGTCCAGCACAATCGATATCCAGTGATCCTTGTTCATGTGGTAGGCGGGCAGCACACAGCGGTAGGCGCTTTCGAGGGTAAAGCGAAAGCGGGGATCGGTTTTCAGATTGAGAATGTCGGTTTGCCCGTCACTGTCAAGGCCTACCCGGCGGCAGGGTGCCTTGAACAGCAGCCCGAACCACTTTCTTGTGTCGCTGTGGCGCAAGACCGTGGAATCCCCATCGCCTTCGAAAGGGGTGTCCACCGTGGTGCCGGGCAGCTGCATGGCAAAGTCCAAAATCTGTTGTCTGGTGATCATCATGCGCCTCCCAGACTATCACAGGTTGATCGTTTTGCCGTCATAGGATACATCAAAGCCGTATTTGGCTGCGGCCTGGGTCAGCTCCTCGTGGGTTGCCCGGCCGTTGTGGGAAAAATGATGGACGCACCAGCGGGTCTGCTCGTCAGCCAGCCCCATGGCTTTGAGGCGGGAAGCCACTTGGACGTCTGTGTCCAGCCCCAGATGTCCGTGCTCCCATCCGGTCAGCAGAGCGGCGGTACAGTCAAGGGATACAAAGTCAAGGTGACAGGGGTGTTGCTCCAGCCAGTCCCAGGTCTCCTGAGGGAAAATACCCGTGTCGTTGGCGTAAAGCAGGTTCTTTTGCACTCCGTCCTCATCCTTTTGAATCAGAAAAAAGACCGGGTCGGAGGCGGGGTCGTGATCGGCGCGCAAGGGTGTGATGGTATAGCACCCAATGACAAAGGGTTGAAAGGGGCGTATCTCCTGGCAGGCGATACGGTTCTCTTTATTCAAGCCATAAGCTTCCATCATGCGCCGGCAATCGGCCGCAACCGCTGATGTACCATAGATCGTCAGCGTACCCAGATCCTTGCCGTTCGCAAACCCGACGGTGCGCATCTCGAGGTCGGCGGGATACCAGTGGTCACTGTGGGAATGGGTAACAATGCAGTGATGGATTTCGGGCAGCCTCAGACCGTACGTCAGCATATGGGAAAAGGTGTCCGCAGGGAAATCAATCAGCAGGGTGTCGTCGATGATCGCCTGGCTGCGTGTACGGATATTGCGTCCGCCCAGTTCGAGACTGCGCCTGCAGACTTCGCATTCGCAAAACATGCCGGGAACCCCTTCGGCGGCAGCGGTGCCCAGATATTGAAACTTCATGCCGGGACCTCCTCGTTTTGAATCTTAAGCCTCATCATACAGTATTTTTATTGTGTATACAAGTCTTTAAAAATATATGTGGCCGCTTATTTGTATTGTTGTCCAAAATTGTTTCTTTGTTTGTTATTTTTTCTCATTCTGTTTGCAATTGCTTGAAAACCCAAAAGGTGTGTGCTACGATAAAGCGAAAGCATACCCAAAT
>JAEZJA010000087.1 GCA_023415895.1 Bacillota bacterium | reverse complement strand
CTTCAGGAACGCCTGACGGCGCAAATCGCTGATTTTCTGGAAAAGGAGCTCAACCCCCAAGGCGTTGCCGTCATTATTGAAGCCGAGCATCTTTGCATGACCATGCGGGGTGCGCGTGCCGCCGGCTGCCGCACACAAACCTCGGCACTGCGTGGTCGCATGAAAGCGGACGCGCGAGCGCGTGCGGAGGTCATGTCCCTGCTGACCGGCCGTTCATGATCGCCGCTCACGCAATCGTCACACCCGTGTAATAAAAGTGTAGGATTTCATCCCAGGTGGAACCCTGACGTGCAAGAACATCCGCACCGTATTGACTCATACCCACATTGTGGCCATAGCCCAGCACGTTAAAGGAAAATAAGCCGTCTTTAAAACGCACGGTAAAGCAGGCGGAACGCAGTCCCAGCGCGTCACGGATCTGCTGACCGGTCAGAGCTGTGCCTCCTATGCTGAGTTTTGTCACCGTCCCCGAGGCAGCGGTTTGCAGGTCATTCCCCAACCAAGTGTCGGGCTGACCGCTGAGCTGCAGTCCCTGAATGGCGGCCTTGAGCTTTTGTGAGAACTGGTCGGGTGTCAGCGAAACATTGGATTCATAGGCCGGTGACAAATTGTCGCCGGGACTCGCAACGGGCTGAAGATAGGCAATCTCATTTCCCCACACGACGGCCGCGCTGTCCGTGGTTCCCGCGCTGATGGCATGGTACACCGCCTGAATCAGTTCACCGTTGTAGGTGATGCGCTTACCGAATACCGCCTCTACTGCGTCGCTGATCTTTTTATAATTAGTCGTATAATTGTCTCCCCACCGCGCCTTGAGCTGGTCCGTGGTATAGAATAGTGGCAGCCCCGCAGAGGATATTGACAGATCAGCCCCCTTGAGCGCTTCGTCCGGAGCCGCACGCTGCTTATTGCGCTGAACAGAATAATAGGTATAACAAGCGACCGCCTGCGCCTTGAGGGCTTCGGCGTGATATGTCGGGTACATTTCCACGGCGACCGTTCCGATGACAAATTCTTTATCCGGCACCTCCGACACTGCGCCCGTATCCTTATTCAAGATGCGGAACACGCCGTCGTTTGCCGTTTGGTTTTGACTGGTCGTGGGCATGGTTGTGCTTTGGGTGCCGGTCGGCTGCGTCACATCCGTTGTGCTGATGGTTGTTTTTGTTGTCTTTAAAGGCTCCTTGTCCGTATTCGCTTTGCCAAGCAGCGGAAGAGGCAGCAGCAGAAGTAGGACATACACCGCCGCCACCCAGATCAGATAACGTTTCACAGGCCTTCCCCTTTCCCGTCAATAATGAAGATTTGAGTTTCTCAAATTTCATTTTTTATACAATAATTTCCTTAAGCCCTCTTGTTTTCACCTTTGCGCGGTTGTGTGTAGGCCGGTTATTGCATGATTGAAGAAATTATCCTGCATTTTTTAATAAGTTCATATTGACTTTCCCAGGTGATTTTACTATAATAAAGTCTACATCACTGCCCGCAGCATTTCAGATTGCGGGGACACCCGTTCGGGTGCCGGAAAGGACTATGCGTCATGGCAGACAACCTCAATGCAATTTCAAACGCTACACTAACAACCCTATGCGAAGAATTCCAAAAAAATAACCGGATTGATCCGGCAAAGTTCGAGCAGTATGAAGTCAAACGTGGTCTTCGCAATCCGGATGGCAGCGGTGTAATGGCTGGGTTGACCATGGTGTGCAATGTCCATGGCTATGTGCTCAGCGAAGGTGAAAAAGCCCCTGTGGAAGGCCGTTTGGTCTACCGCGGGTACGATGTCTGTGATTTGGTGGCAGGCTGCGAGGCTGATAAACGCTTCGGCTTTGAAGAGGTCGTCTGGCTGCTTCTTTTTGGCAAGCTGCCCACACGCCAGCAGCTGTCCAGTTTCTGCGAACTGCTGTCCCAATGCCGTGAGCTACCGGAATACTTTGCGGAGGACATGATCATCAAGGCTCCCTCCCCCAACATCATGAACAAGCTCGCGCGTTCGGTGCTGGCGCTGTATTCCTTTGACAATAATCCCGACGATACCTCGATGGAAAACGTGCTTCGTCAATCCATTGAGCTGATCGCCATGATGCCCACCATTATGGCCTATTCCTATCAGGTCAAGCGCCGTCATTATGACAAGCAAAGCATGTATTTCCATCCGATGATCCCCGGGCTGTCGACCTCGGAGACCATTCTACATACCATCCGCGCCGACACCAACTACACCGTGGAGGAAGCCCGGCTGCTCGACCTGTGTCTGATGCTGCATGCCGAACATGGCGGCGGCAACAACTCGACCTTTGCCGCGCGCGTGCTGAGCTCCTCGGGTACGGATACCTATTCGGCCATTGCTGCCGCGATTGGCTCACTCAAAGGGCCTCGCCACGGTGGTGCTAATATCAAGGTCATGGAGATGCTTGAATGTATTAAAGCGGGCGTCAAAGACTGGGAGGATGACAATGAAGTCGCCGCCTTCCTGGCCAAACTAATCAACAAGGAAGCGGGCGACCACTCCGGGTTGATCTACGGCATGGGTCATGCGGTCTATACCCTGTCTGATCCTCGTGCCATTCTCCTCAAAAAGGCCGCTTATGCACAGGCGGAAAAAACCGGGCTGGGCGCCGAATTCCGTCTTCTGGAATCCGTGGAGCGCCTGACGCCCGGCGTATTCGCTTCGGTCAAGGGCATTGAGAAAGTCATTTCTGCCAACGTGGATTTGTATTCCGGGCTGGTTTACCGCACTCTGGGCATCAGCGATGATCTGTTCACGCCGCTCTTCGCCATTGCCCGCATCCCCGGTTGGTGTGCCCACCGCATTGAAGAAATCACATCCCACGGGCCCATCATACGTCCCGCCTACAAGGCGCTGGCGCGCGCCCAGTCGTATATTCCGTTATCCGCGCGTGACGCATAGCGGAAAGTTTGCAAACAAATTGGAGGAATCAATTGTGCAAAAACATTTCCGTGAAGCGGCCGTCATTCTGACGGTAGTCGCAACAGTCGGCGCTACGGTCTTGCGGGTGTTGTTGACCCCCGCCATGCAGGACAGCTCGACCGGACAGTTTTCGATTAGTTATGTAATTATCGGCGTTCTTTTGGCGGCGATTCTCGCCAACGGTGTTTTGATGTTCACAGCCAAAGGGTCGATTCCTCTTCTTTCCCAACTCAACCACCGTAGCCGTGTTGCCGTGGGTGCGGCGGCCGTGCTGCTGGGTGCCATATTTGAACTGTCTGCGCTCTTTGATGGCTGGATGTGGATGGCTTATGGCAAAACGCCCCCTCCCAATGAATACATTATCAGCAAGCTGGATTCAGCTACCCTGTTGCTGACGCTGATTTTCGCTGCTCTGGCCGGACTGTTCATGATCTGGCTGGGCATCGTTCTGATCACCGATAAGCTGAAACGAAGCGCGAGTCTGTCACTGGCCGCCCTCGCACCGGTCGCCTGGATCTGGGTGCGTCTGGTGCGCTATGAGGTTTCCTATGCCAGCGCGATTCGAGTGAGTCAGAGCTTCTATGATTTTGTGATGCTGATTTTCACCATGCTCTTTTTGTTCACGTTCGCGCGGTTTGTATCGGGCACCGGTGAGCGCTCACCTAAAGGGATGCTGGTCTTTGCACTATCCACCGTACTGCTGTCTTTGTCGGGAACGCTGACTTCGGTTCTGCTGTTTCTGGGCAACGAGACTGAGGCCTATAACGCCAGCCGACTGGCAAGCGTTGAGGATTTCGGCATCGGTGTTTTTGCGTTGGTTCTGGCTGCACAACTGGTACTCGCACGTACAAACGGCTACACAACGATGCCAAACGATGACAGCTCCCAAGAGGTACCCGAGGTTGTGGAGCAAGAACAGCAACCACTCACAGTGCCTGCCGATGATGCACAAACCCCGTCGATTGACGACATTCTTAACGATGTCCAGTCCTTTCGCGCCACCCATACCGATAAGGAGCTCTGAGCAGACAAGCCGGCGTGTAAATACAGGCTGGGGTGGCCGGCCGCTTTCTCTATAGACAGAAAGCTCGGATGTTCGATTTTAATTAAAACATGGCGATTTTCCCCATCAAGGAGCTGTTGCAAAACAGCTCCTTGTTCGTTGTCCGCCGTCAAACATGCCATCGAACAGCATACCACGCTCTATGCCAATCCCACATTGACCGCGGATAATGCATCGGCAACCATCTCTTCTATGCTCGGCACGGTAAACCGTCCAATAGGCGAAGTCAGCTCACGGCGCAGTGAAAAAGCCACCGTTCCCCCGGACAGGGCTACACCTCCTTTATGCTCCCTTGCCGCCGCGCGGACAAGTGCCAGTGTACGCAACTCGCGTACGGGCGACTTACCGGCCACCATCAGCGTGAGGCTGCGCGGGCGAGCGGTCACACGAGCCTTCACAGTGGCATCGGGGTTGGCTGCACTGACCGACTGCAGCAGCCGCACTACAGCGATCTGAAGTGTACGCGGGTCGGCGGCCATACACAGGCTCTGATCGGGGATCTCGCATTCCAGCACGGTCCCCCTCTCACTCAGACAAATCGCCGCCGCATACAGCGTATTGCGCAGCAGCAGCCCGACATCTCCAAAACGCAGTGGACGGCGAACGATCTCCGACTGCAGAACGGCTTCAGCATCCAGCTCAGCTAGGCTATGAAGTGCCCGGCGATAGCGCTCCCGCTCCTGCGGCGATTGCTGGGCGGGCGGCGGTACGGACAAGAAGTAAACGGCCAGCGCCTCACGCAAAAAGCCCTCTGTGGGCTGGCTGCTTCGCATGCGGGCGGACAATATTTTTTCCCAATCAAAGTTCAGATTCATGCTTACCACAAAACCCTTTCCGCGCAACGATCTCTTTATCAACGAGTCATTGCGATTCATCAACAACCGGCAACGGATTTTGGCGTTATTATACCCTCATTTTTCTTTTCAAGTCGATGTACTTTTGTGAATTTATGCTGAACTCGTAAACTTTCGGTTAATTATTTGACAAACTTCTTGATAAATGCCATGAATCAAGATAGAATATACGTTGAAGAATATTTATTGGAGGTAAATCATTATGGCAATCAAAGTTGGCATTAATGGCTTCGGACGCATTGGTCGTCTGGTTTTCCGCGCTGCTGTTTCGCAGCCCGACAAATTTGACGTTGTCGGCATCAACGATCCGTTTATTGACCCGGATTATATGGTGTATATGGTCAAGTATGATACCATCCGCGGCAAATTCGAAGGCTCCGTTGAAGCGAAGGACGGCAAGTTGGTCGTCAATGGCAAGGCTATCACCGTTTTTGCGGAAAAGAATCCTGCGGATATTAAGTGGGCTGACTGCGGCGCGGATTATGTCGTAGAATCCACCGGTGTGTTCTGCACCACCGAAAAGGCCAGCGTTCACATCGCTGCCGGTGCCAAGAAAGTGGTTATCTCCGCTCCTGCGAAGGATAAAGAGACTCCTACCTTTGTGTGCGGCGTCAACCTCGACAAGTACACCAAGGACATGATGGTCGTTTCCAACGCTTCCTGCACAACCAACTGCTTGGCTCCTCTTGCCAAGGTGATCAACGACAAGTTCGGTATTGTGGAAGGCCTCATGACCACGGTTCACTCCACCACCGCTACTCAGAAGACCGTTGATGGCCCGTCCGCGAAAGACTGGAGAGGCGGCCGCGCCGCTGCGGGTAACATCATCCCCTCCTCCACCGGTGCTGCCAAGGCCTGCGCCCTGGTTATCCCCGAAGTGAAGGGTAAGCTGACCGGTATGGCTTTCCGCGTTCCCACGCTGGATGTCTCCGTTGTTGACCTGACGGTCCGCACCGAGAAGGCTACCTCCATGGAAGAGATCAATGCTGCTCTGAAGGAAGCTTCCGAGACCTATATGAAGGGTATCCTGGGCTACACCGAGGATGCGGTCGTGTCTTCCGACTTCTA
>JAEZJA010000043.1 GCA_023415895.1 Bacillota bacterium | reverse complement strand
TTGCTGCTGGTCAACCACAGCAGCGTGGGCAGCGGCTTTTCCTCCTTGTTTCAGCTGGAAGCCACTGTGGACAGCGCGGTCGGCATTACAGGCGTTGTCGCTCTGATCCAGACGCTGCTGCAATTGTGGAATACGCAGGCCCTTGCTTCGGACAAAACCATTGTGCTGGCTCCCGTGGGAGCCTTTGGGCTTTTCCTCGGTGCTCTGGGTCACCAGATGCAGCTCTTGCGAATCAGTGCCAATTTTCAATTTGCCTCCTATAACGGTGACAAATATGCGGCCAAAATCGTGTCCAATGAACGTGACGCGCGCGAAATCGGACGCTCCGCCGTGGCGATTGGCGAACCGGTCATCGGCTATTTTGAAAAAACGGGCTTTGTGTCCGGTTTCCTGGAAAACTCCTACGACGATGACGCGTGCGACCCTGTGATGAAGGTATATATGCCTCTCTGCCTGATTGCCTCGGTGGCTTTGGCCGTTGTCTATGTGCTCGCAGGCGGTGCCGTGTTCGGTGCTCTGACCGTATTCGCCTCAGCTGTCTGCCTGTCGGCTCCGCTGGGCATTGTGACTTCCTCCAATTTCCCCCTGCTGCGGGCCGCCAAACGCGTGCTGCGGTATGGGGCCATGCTGGTCAACTGGAAAGCCGCCAAACAGTTCGGCAGCATCCACGCCCTTGCTCTCGACGCACTTGAACTCTTTCCGAGTGAGAGCGTACTTCTGCACGGCATCAAAACCTTTTCGGGTGCGCGCATTGATGAAGCCATTCTGGATGCGGCAGCGGTATCCATTGCAGCGGGAGGCCCCCTGTCCAGCGTATTCCGCCGGGTGATTCAAAACCGTGACGAGATCCTCCAGCCGGTCGACACACTGGTTTATGAACAGGATATGGGCATGTCGGGCTGGGTGGGAGGCCGGCGCGTACTGATCGGCAACCGACGGCTTTTGGAAAACCACGGGGTGGATGTTCCCTCCCATGATTACGAGGCGCGCTACACCAAGGAGGATCGCCACATTGTCTATCTCTCCACCGCCGGGGAGCTGTCGGCCATGTTTGTCATCAGCTATGTGGCTGATGAGGGCATTGCTCGGTCGCTCAAAGCACTGACGGCCTCCCACATCACGGCGTTGGTGCGCACCTGCGACCCTAATATCACGGAAGAATTGATCTGCCGCGTCTTTGATCTCAACGATTATTACGTCGAAGTAATGAACGCCCCCGCAGGGCGCTGCTATGAACGGCTGGTGTCGGGCAGCACTCCCAGCATCTCGGCGGTTCTGGCCTCCAACGGACGGCTGGAAGGAGCCGCCATGGGCGTAGCTTGCTGCCGCCGCCTGCGCAAGGCAGTGCGTGCGTCCATGATTTTGCAGATTATTGCCGCTGCGTTGGGCTTCGCGCTGATCAGTGTGTTTTCCTTGTATACTTCAACGATGCTGTCCCCCCTGCTCATGCTGGCGTATGCGAGCGTCAGCGTCCTGCTGTCATGGCTTCTCCCCTCCCTGTGCCGTGTCTGATTTTCTCATCGGTTTTGCCTATCATTTGCAGGATAAGCTGTATTTAGCCTCTCTTTATGTTAAACATTTACAAAATTACCCTGTACAGTTTGTCGTACAGGGTAATTTTTTAGGTGTTACGTATTTTTAGTTGAATTAGGCAGCGAGATAGGTTATAATATTCAAAGTGGTTTCAACGATATCCGTTTTTTTGTGAAAAATTGCTCAATTTCGTCGAAATCAGCAATCTCGGCGTATAAACGAAAGGAGAGTTCACCATTGAAACAGTACACTGCCAAAAACATCCGAAACATCGCCCTTGCCGGACATTCAGGAACCGGTAAAACCTCTCTTGCCGAGGCAATGTTATTCCTATCCGGAACCACCGACCGTCTCGGCCGCGTTGCGGAAGGAAATACAATATGCGATTTTGACCCCGAAGAAATCAAAAGAAAAGCTTCTGTCTCGACCGCTCTTGCGCCGTTTGAATGGAAGAACACCAAGATTAATCTGCTGGACACGCCGGGTCTGTTCGATTTTGCTGGAGGCGTCAGCGAAGGCATACGCGCGGCGGGCAGCGCCGTGATTACCCTGTCTGCAAAGAGCGGCATTTCCGTGGGCTTGGAAAAGGCCTTCAAGGCCGCCACCCAAAAGGGTATTGCCAAGATTATTTTTGTGGGCGAAATGGATAACGAAAACGCCGATTTCTATAAAGTTTTTGAAGACCTTAAGACGGTTTACGGGCCGATGATCTGCCCTCTGGTCGTCCCCTTTGTGGAAGACCGCAAGGTACAGTGCTACGTCAATTTGCTGGAATACAAAGCCTATACATACCGGGATGGTAAGGCAAAGGAAGTGCCGATTCCCGATATGGGTCACCGGCTGGACGGTCTGCGCACAGCCATGAACGAAGCCGTTGCCGAAACGAGCGAGGAGCTCATGGAAAAATACTTCTCAGGCGACGAATTTACCCCTGACGAGCTCATCAACGGGCTGGCTTCGGGTGTGCGCCGCGGCGAAATCGCGCCGGTATTCTGCGGCTCTGCCTACACACTGGAAGGCGTGGATCAGTTGATGAACGGCCTGATCTGGCTGGCTCCCTACGCCGAATCCATGGCGGGTGAAACGGGTGTGGATCCCGAAGGCAATCCTGTGGAGCTGTCAGTGGACGAC
>JAEZJA010000035.1 GCA_023415895.1 Bacillota bacterium | reverse complement strand
CTATCAACGTGCCGCTGATGATTGCCTCCTGGCGGCATTTGGGTCTTCCCTTTACTATCCGCACCTCGGTGGTTGTCGTACTGCTATCCTTTGTCATCGATCTGACCGAGCCTTTTATCAAGGCATTTCGTGGCGATATGATCCTGATTGTCGTTTTCGGCGGCGTACTGTCGGGTGCGGGACTGGCTCTGATCTATATGCGCGGTGCGACCACGGGGGGCAGCGAAGTGGTTGCTCGTCTTCTGGAGCGCAAATTCCCCCATATTCCCATCGGGCGATTAATACTGCTGGTCGACGCCGTTGTCATTGTAGCCGCCGCCATCGTGTACAAGAATGTAGAGAGCGCCCTCTATGCCATGATCCTCATCTTTGTGTCCTCCATCCTGATGGACACCATGATCTATGGCCGCCGCAAGGGCAAGCTGCTGCTGATCATTACCAGCAAACAAAAGGAAATCTCGGCTGCGATCATGGAAAACCTGGATCGCGGCGTAACCATTCTCAAGGGTGCGGGTGCCTTTTCGGGTGAGGACAAACCGGTATTGCTGTGTGCTGTACGCCCCTCCGAGGTGTATGAGCTGCGTTCCATTGTGTATGATCGTGATCCCGGCGCGTTTATCATGGTCACCACCGCCGACGAGGTACTCGGAGAAGGCTTTAAGCAGCTGGATAAAAGCCACGATTAACTTTGTGCTTTTGTCATGTGCATGGAATAAGCCGCCGACATAAATGCTCATAGCCGATAAAGAAACGGCATCCGCTAGACACGAAGAACAGTCACACCCCTGTTAATACGCGAACGGAGGCGAAAATCTTCCTGCTTCATGTTGTAAAATATCCGTTTGTATAATCGGTAAAGCACGATTTACAGGAAAGGAACTATATGGAATACGCAAAGACCGTCGTCCTAAAGAACAATAAAGAATGCGTGCTTAGAAATGCCGAGGGCTGTGATGCCAAGGAAGTGCTGGATATATTCAATTTGACACACGAGCAGACAGACTATTTGTTGACATACCCAGACGAGAACAGTTTTGATGATGAAAAAGAACGTCAATTCTTGATTGAAAAAGCAAACAGCACGAATGAAATTGAAATTTGTGCCATTGTTGACGGACGCATTGTAGGAACTGCTGGGATTGAAGCTGTTGGAAAAAAGGAAAAGGTCAAGCACCGAGCAGAGTTCGGCCTCAGCATAGAGAAAGACTATTGGGGGATGGGAATAGGTAAAGCGTTGGCCCAAGCTTGTATTGAATGCGCCAAAATTGCCCAGTATGCACAGCTGGAACTGAGTGTTGTTAACGAGAATCAAAGAGCAATTCGGTTGTATGAAAGTGTTGGATTCAAGGAATACGGTCGTAATCCAAAAGGATTTTGTTCTCGTAATACCGGCTGGCAAGAAGTCGTTCTGATGAGAATGGAGCTTAATTGATTCATTGATTAATTATTTAATCGATTATTTAATCGATTATTTAATCGATATACATAATTTCATTGTGGAGCTAACACACCCGACCACCCATGTTCATAAATGATTAAAGGGAGCAACAGCATAAGCGCTGTTGCTCCCCCTTTATTTTTCGAACAGATAGTGGAATAGTGAAATAGTGAAACCACGCCGCCAAGCAGTAGGAAGCGATTCAGGCAGGATTGTGAAACTAAGCCGCGGTATCTTTACTTTAACCGCTCCTTTATGGACTATAAGCATATGCCGGAAGCTTATTGCTTTTTCATTATGTGTCCGCACGTCCCGCCCTGCGCGCCAGCAGCCGCTGGATACGGGGACGGTTGTACCGCTGCACGATGATGCAGGGCAGATTGACCGCCAACGCATAAATCAGCATCAGCCATGGAACGAACGGCGGCGTGAACAACCAGAACACCCAGAATCCGGCCATGCCCAGCCAGTGGCTTATTTCCGCTCGGGCCGATTCGATCAGGAACCGTTGTAGATTATCCGTTGAGAAGTCCGTTAGTTTTCTTTTCCGGTAGCCGCGCTTTGTCCATAAGGCGCCGCCATCGGGCAGCAAATGCTTCCATTGACTGACATGAAAAACCGACTCGTAAAACTTTCCTTTCTTTTCAAAAGCATGAGTGCGGTAGAAAAAGGCATCGGGGCAAAAGCAGCGATCGGGCAGCAGCAGACATAAATACGCCGCGCCGACCTGCAGCACCGGCCAGACAAGAAAGCAGAGAACCACCGTCCAGCCACCCGACAAACAGATCAGTCGCATCTCTTCTCCCTCGTTTCCACCGCCCGGCCTTTCCATATGGTTGGAAATCCAAAGACTTTTTTCACTGCGGAAACAACAAATACCCCCAGCAGCGTAAGCGTCAATACGGGATGGAGCGCTATCGCGATCCATCGGAAGCGTCCAATTTTTTTGGCCAGAATGGTCAGCACGCTCACCCAGACAAGGTACAGCACGGCATAGACAGTCACCCACCCCCAATTCTGCCAAACAGCGTGCTTCACCAGTTGCAGAGGGACCGAGAGCAGCGAGGTGATCCATACAAAAGTCAGCGCAAACACGCGTTTGGGTATATGGGCCGCGCCCGAGGCCATATTTTTTGTCCAGCCCTGAAGCAGTGCCCGAAGTCCCCCGGCGTACATGCGGAAGCTGACCGATTGGCTGCCTACATACAGCCGGAAGGGCAAGCCTGCTTTGCGCAGCCGCATGCCCAACACCATATCTTCGGCAACGCTCGTGCACACCCCTCTATGTTCTCCCACCGCCTGATAATCCTGTCGGGATAGCAGGATTACAGGCCCGAACAGTCCCGTGACCATCGGTTTGGGCAGCGCCATGCCATTTGCCCCCGTCTGTACAAGATTGAACAGCAAAGACAGCTGCTCAACCCATCGTTTGGTTGTGTGATAGGGCTGAACGGACAAAGGGCATTCCTGTTGCAAATACGTCTGAAGCAGCGTTTGGATTCCGTCGCTCTCCAGACGCACATCGGCATCCAGAAACAGCAGCAGCTCCCCTTTTGCGACATCGGCGCCGTTCTGGCAGGCCCATGTCTTGCCCATCCACCCCTCGGGTTTTGTGTTCAGGCGCACCACCCTGGCGCCGTACGCCTGCGCAATGGATGCGGTATGATCGTGCGAAGCGTCATCCACGCAGATCACTTCAAATACAGGCAGCGTCTGCTTCTTCAAGTCCCCCAGCAACAGGGGGAGCGTGCGCTCTTCGTCTCGTGCAGGAATTATCACGGAGACGGTGGGCGGGTGGGTTATTTTCCCTTTGACAGCGGGCAGCACCGGAATGTGGTAGAATAGGATTGCGGTCGCTGCCAAACCGGCCAACACGATCAGCAGTTCAAGTACAACAATCATCACGTTTCGTGCCTTTCAACGTTTTTTTCACTCTGTCCGCCGCCAGCTTGCCTGTAAAAATGGACACGGGTAAACCCGATGGACTGAATGTCCACTGTCCGCATTGAAAGATATCTTCCATCGGCGTTGTGACCGCGTTCATAATGTGTTGAAAGCGGCATTCGTCCGGCATACAGGCATTGGTAAACGCCCAGCCTGTAATCGCTCCCTGGGCATTTCCCGTCTCTTTTTCAATTGTGAGGGGCGTTGAGCACAACGTGAACTCGACGCTTTGCGTGATTCCTGGAAATACGGTCTGTTCCAAAACACAGAGTATTTTCGTCGTACAATACGATTTGAAGGAGTCATAGCAGCCTCTCTGCTGAAAACGCTGCACAAGAGAATGCTCCATCAGCGTGCTGACAATCACCCCGGTTTTGCCCGCAGGCGCGAGCGACCTATCCCGCAGGGCAGGACAGGACAGTTCATAGGTGGTGCGTTCCAGATACTGACCAACCCACGCGAGCAAGTTGTCCGGATCGGACAGGCCTTGCCAGTCGGGCATAGACGATACACCGATGGTCGAAGGTGTGTAAAAGGCATGCGCTCCGCACCGCTGCTCAAAATAGCCATTATCGAGATCCACACCCATGTACAGCGACATAACCGATTCTCCGCCCCGGGCGGCCTGGATAAGCTCACGCTGCTTTTGTACCCGTGGTCTCACGTCTCCCTCGAGACAGGAATACAGCGCTTTCTGGTCTGCCGCCCAGATCAGCTTTTGGTATGCGCATACGTGTCCGTCGGTGTGTATCTTCTTGTGATTCAAATCCACATGAAGCACGGGCGTTTGGGTAACCACCTCCCCGCCCGCCCCACAAATCCGTTCGGTGAGCTTCTGCGCAAGAACGCCGGTCCCGCCCTTCGGATAACAGTAGTCCCTGTATAAGCGGAAATAGCTCAAGGCAAACAGTGTGGGCGTGCCCGCGAAAAAATGCTGGCAGAGCATATCGATCAGCGAGGCATTGTGGGTGAAGCGGCGCAGATACTCCCTGACCGGCTGATTCAGGCGATTGGCTTTGCTCATGTTGATCTCGTAGCGCACCAGCCAGGGCAGCAGGGTGTGAAACACATACTGCCGATCCATCATGTTCTCTTCAAACAAGGGGTTGTCAATGCCATACAGCACATCCATATAGCCCATCACCGTTTCGACGGCTTTGAGAATCGGGGGAATCTCCTCTGCGTTTTGAGGAAAGAGCGCTTTGAGCATGGCCGCATACTCCCCCATGCCGTCATCGCCCGACAGTCGGCTCCAATGCTACCCCATGCCGATGGACACCGCATTG
>JAEZJA010000234.1 GCA_023415895.1 Bacillota bacterium | reverse complement strand
TGATTTGACCAAGGATATTCTCGACGAAAAGGGATTGTCCGTTGACGAGGACGAATTTACCCGCTTGATGACCGAGCAGCGCGCACGGGCACGTGCCGCGCGCAAGAGTGCGGGCGCGGATGTCTTCAAGAATACCGACGGTGTACTCGAGCAGGTTGCTTCGGGCCGTTTTGTGGGCTATGAGACGATGAAGGCACAGGCCAAGGTGACGGCCATTGTGCGGGATAACGAGCTGGCCGACACCTTGACGCAGGGCGACAGCGCGGCGATTGTGCTGGATGTCACCCCCTTCTATGCCGAAAGCGGCGGGTAGGTGGGGGACATCGGCCTGCTGACGAGCGAGGAGGGCACCTTTGAGGTGACCAACACGGTCAAGGGCCCCAACGGCGTGCTCGTGCATATCGGCAGACAGCTCAAGGGCGATATCAGTGTGGGCGATGTCATCACGGCTGAGGTCAACGAGGATGTGCGCCGCGCCACGATGCGCAACCATACAGCCGCGCACCTGCTGCAGGCTGCGCTGCGCAGTGTTCTGGGAACCCATGTCGAGCAGGCCGGACAGCTGGTCAATGGCCAGCACATGCGCTTTGACTTTACGCATTTTGCCGCGATGACGGCCGAGGAGCTCGACAAGGTACAATCCCTGGTCAATCACTGGATTCTGGAGGGACTGCCTGCGGATATCCGTGAAATGCCCATTGACGAGGCCAAAAAGCTGGGTGCCATGGCGTTGTTCGGGGAAAAATACGGCAACATCGTGCGCGTGGTGTGCATGGGCGATACGGAGCAGGGGACTTGTGTGTCCACGGAGCTGTGCGGTGGTACGCATGTGGACAATACGGCAAAGCTGGGCTTGTTCCGCATTGTTTCCGAAAGCTCGGTCGCCGCGGGCGTGCGCCGCATTGAAGCGGTGACGGGTACCAATGTTCTTGCGGTGATGGACGATTACCGTACACTGCTGGCGCAGGCTGCGGAGGCCATGAAGGTCGGCAATGTGGAGGATGTGGCGCGCCGTGCCCAGCAGCTTTCCAACGAGCTCAAGGATGCCCAGCGTGAACTCGAGGCTCTGCGCGCCAAAATGGCGGCAGGCAAGATCGAGGGATTGTTTGAGAAAGCCAAGGATGTGGAAGGCGTTAAGGTCATGGCGGCGGCTTTTGCCAATACGGCGGCGGATGCCGTGCGTTCCATGTGTGACAGCTGCCGCGAGAAGGCTGTTCGTGAGGCGGTCGTTGTGATCTGCGGCTATAATGAATCTGCCGGAACGGTATCCTTTGGGTGCTACTGCGGTCCTGATGCCATTGCGAAGGGCGCTCATGCCGGCAATATCGTGCGTGAGGTCGCCAAGCTGTGCGGCGGCAATGGTGGCGGTCGTCCCGATTCGGCGATGGCGGGCGGCAAGGATGTGACCAAAGTCAAGGAAGCCATCGGCGCGGTTGAGGACATTGTGCGGCGCGTACTCGCTGCTAAAAAGTAAGATCCCTATAGTGTATAAACAATGAAAGGTGTGAAGAACGATGGCAACTACGGAAAACTGCATTTTCTGCAAGATCATTGCGGGGGAGATCCCTTCCAAAAAGCTGTATGAGGATGAGCAGGTGCTGGCTTTCTATGATATCGAACCCAAAGCGCCTGTGCATTTTCTGGTGATCCCCAAGACCCATCTGCAGGGTGCCTGCGCCGTTACGGCGGACAACAGTACACTGGTCGCGCATGTGTTTGAGGTCATTGCCAGGCTGACGAAGGAACAGGGCATCACCGATTACCGCGTCGTGACCAACAACGGTGTCCAAGCCGGTCAGTCGGTCGCACATCTGCATTTTCATGTGCTGGCCGGTGGTGTGCTGGGAGATATGGCCTGAGATGCGGCTGCCAGCGTGTAAGAACGCCATGCACCGGGGAAAGGATGGTTGTCAATGAATACGGTCATCATGGATCTGGAATGGAACGGCGTTTTCAGCCGCAGACTGCATGGGTATTTCAATGAAATAATTGAGATCGGCGCGGTGAAGTTGGACGACGATCAGAACCTGATGGATACGTTCCATCAGGTTATCCGCCCTGTTCCCGGTCATAAGCTGTCCTCTTTGGTACAGGGACTGACGGGCATTGAGGAAGAAGAGCTGCAGGAGGGGATTTCCTTTGCGCAGGCGGCCTCACTCTTCAAGCAATGGGTAACCGAACCGGATACGATCATTATGACCTGGAGCACCACGGATCTGATGGTGCTGCTTGAAAACTACCGCTATTTTCTCGGAGAAGATTGCATTCCCTTTATGAAGCAGTACGCCGATCTGCAGGCCTATTGTCAGTTCCGGCTGGGACAGCGCGCGGACGACGCCCCCGCCTCGCAACAGCTTGGTCTTGGCAAGGCGTGCGAACTGCTGGATATTGCTGTGGATGAGCTTTCTCCACATCGGGCGCTGGATGACAGCCTCCTGTCGGCGCACGTCTTCGCCCGGGTCTTTGAGCCGCAATCCTTTGAGAGGACGGTCAGCAAGGCCGACCGTGTCTTTTATGAGCGGCTGTCTTTCAAAACGACCATCATCAGCAACATTGAGGATGAGCATATCCACAGCGACGACCTGCGCTTTCGCTGCGAGTCCTGTGGACGGCATCTGCGGCGCGCCGGGGATTGGCATTTCCGCAACCGAGCGTTTTATGCCGATTTCTGGTGCCGCAGCTGCGACCAAAGGTATATTGGACGAGTACAGGTCAAGCTTAAATACGATGGTCCCGAAACCAAAAAGCGTTTGATCGTCAAGCCTGTGGAGGAGCCCGAAGGGCAAGCTTCGGATGGCTTACCGACAGGAGACGATTCGGCCAAAAGCTGAAAGGAGAGAAAAATTATGAAAAAACCAAAGCAACTGGAAGCCATTGAGAACCTCGAAGTAACAAAAAAACTCAAAAAGATGACGATTCTCGACGAGTTCAAGGCTTTTGCCCTGCGTGGCAACGTCATTGATCTGGCTGTCGGTGTCATCATCGGTGGTGCGTTCCAGAAAATTGTCACCTCCGTTGTCAACGATCTGATCATGCCCTTTGTGGGAATGTTTACCGGCAGCATCAACTTCACCGATCGCTTCGTTATTCTCAACCGAAACGGTGTTCCGGACGATCAAATCATTACCACACTGACGGATGCCAAAAATGCCGGCATGACCACCTGGAACTATGGTTCCTTCATTACATCGCTGATCGATTTCATCATCATGGCCTTCGTTATTTTCCTGTTGGTCAAGTTGATCAACCGCATCTCGCTGCTCGGCAAAAAGCCGGAAAAGGTAGAGGCCGCGCCGACCACCAAAAAATGCCCCTATTGTTTCAGCGAAATCGATATCCAGGCGACCCGCTGCCCCCACTGCACCTCTGAGCAGCCCAAAGAAACGCACGAGCAGATAAAATAAACCGCCTTGTATGCGCATAGAATGTGGCCGCAACAACCCAACATAAAAAGTCGGAGCAGATACACGAAAACGTGTGGTCTGTTCCGACTTTTTGCTGCAGCATGAAGCTGCGAATACCGCTTTGTGAACAAATATCACAACCAGTTGTTATGGCTTTTAAGAGAGCTTTTTTTCTACCGGCGGAGAGGGGAACTTAATTAACTTTCCGCTAATATCATACACTTCA
>JAEZJA010000167.1 GCA_023415895.1 Bacillota bacterium | reverse complement strand
CACCCAGCAGTTCTTCTTTGACTGTATCCAGCTTGTGATAGATTGCTCCCTCTCTTGCCGCTAACGCGGTTTTTGCCGCCAGCCGCCCATTTGCTGAGATCAGCTGCATCACCGCTTCGGCGCGTGTGAGGTCGAGTTTGCCGTTCATGAACGCCCGTTTTGTAAACTCTCCCGGTTCGGCCTCAACCGCACCGGCTTCATATAAGGCGCGCAATGTCCTCTGAAGAACAACCATTCCTCCATGGCAGGACAATTCCACGACGTCCTCACCCGTATAACTATGCGGCGATCGAAATACTAAGGCCACACACTCATCAATATCCCCCTCTTGGTCATACACATGGCCATAGAGTGCTTTATAACCTGTCGTCTTGTCCAGCGTTTTAGTGGTGGACAACGGACGGAACACCTTGTCGGCCACCGCTGTTGCCCCTTCCCCCGATACTCGAATCACTCCCAGCCCGGCAGGTGCCAGGGGTGTGGATATCGCTGCAATGACCTTCCTCATGGAACAATCCTCCTTTCTGTTTACTATTCGTATATAATACATTAGAAAATCCGTCCCGTATAATTGGGACGGATTCCATCGTTTTCGTCAAGCTTAGTCGTCGTCTTCCTCTTCGGGACGATCCCAGTTGTGCCATACATTTTGCACATCATCGTTATCGTCAAGCAAATCCAGCAGCTTAGCCATCTTGGCAGCCTGTTCTTCATCCTCAATGGCATTGTACACATCAGCGACTTGTTCGATCTCAGCAGATACAAATTCATAGCCCTTGGCAGCCAGATCGTCACGCACACCCGAAAAATCGTCGGGCTCGGTCGTGATCTCAAAAACATCGCCGTCGGTAGAGAAATCGGAAGCCCCAGCTTCGAGAGCATCCTCCATCACTTTCTCTTCATCAAGGCCTTCGGCTTCAATCGCCAGAACGCCCTTTTGATGGAACATGTAACCGACGCATCCCAGTGTCCCCAGGTTTCCGCCGCATTTATCAAAATAGTGGCGCATATCCCCCGCTGTGCGGTTGCGGTTGTCGGTCAGTGTTTCTACAATCACGGCAATGCCACAAGGGCCATAGCCTTCATATTGAATGGATTCATAATTATCGGCATTTCCTTCACCGACGGCCTTTTTAATAATGCGCTCAATATTCTCATTGGGCACATTGTTAGCCTTGGCTTTGGCAATGGTATCCTTCAGTTTGGAATTACTTGCCGGATCTCCGCCGCCGCCTTCTTTTACCGCCACTGCGATTTCACGGCCTATTTTGGTAAAGATTTTGGCGCGTTGTCCGTCTGTTTTTTCTTTTTTTCGTTTTATATTGTTCCATTTGGAGTGTCCCGACATGGATAAAGACCCCTTTGTTCAATTTATGCAAGCGCCATGCCGTTGAGGAGGTTCCCAAATCGTCATCGCGTTTTTTATGATAGCATACTTCTGTGAGCTTGGCAAGAAAACCTCATCGAATTTCCATGGAAACATTAACGATTTTCCATGGGTAATTCACTAGATTCGTTGGAAACAGTCCATAACACCCATTTTTTATTGCGGCATGCTCTCCCGGCGTAACCGTTCGGCTTGCTCAAGTTTTTCAATTCGTTTGCGGATGGAGCGTTTTAAACGGGGCTTTTTATTTTCATCGGCCAGAACATCGTCCCCATCGGAAAAAATGGCCCCTCCCGACAAATCGTATTTAGGCTTGTACAACATATTCGCCATTTCATCCGCTTTGTTGGCGGCTCGCTCACACAGCCAGGCGGGTAGCATCAGCACCGGAATAATCGCAATGCCGTAATGCCGCCAGATCAATTTCCACAGCGATAGTCCATAATCCGTGTCGCTGCTTCCTATCGATACGGGAAACTGACGACCCAGATCAAGTGCGACGACCAGCATACCAATAGCCGCCACAAAGGCCACAATCATGCCGATACTCCGCCTCTTCGTGAGTACCATGAACAGAATTACGCCCGTGAGCATTAAAACCGACACCCCAGCCAACGGCAGCACATTATAGTTGTCGTTGTTCATGGACAAAGCATAAACAGCCAATCCCTGCAAGGCCATGTATAAAACCGTGAATATCCAAATCAGTGTTTTTAAAAAGTTAGAGGCACCACGCATACGTCGCAATCTCCTTAGTTTTCACTATTCCGAAAGACCGGTTTACTCTGTGCAAGACCGGTCTTTCGGCCGCCTACTTTATTCCAGATCAGAATTGTCTTCCTCGTCTGTGATTTCTTGCTCGGTCTCTTCGTCTTGCTCCAAGAGGAGAGGCTTAGCCGGTGCTGTTTCCTCACCAGTCTCCTCACTGTCCACCTGAGGGGCACGCGCAAGAGATACCAGGGATGCGCCGTCATCCAGTCTCATGACAATGACGCCCTTGGCCGGGCGATGGCATACGCGAATGTCGCTGACAGGAATACGAATGATGACACCGTCTGAAGCAATCAGAATGAGATCGTCCCCTGGATCCACAACGCTCATGCCTGCAACCGCACCGAACTCCTCGGTATGGTAGTTGATCAGACCCTTGCCGCCGCGCGACTGCAGGCGATAATCGCTTTGTTCACTTAAGCGGCCATAGCCAGTTTCGGACACCGTCAGCACATAGCCGCCTTCGTGGCAGACCGACATGCCGATGACTTCATCGTCTGCGTCAAGCGTTATCGCCTTGACACCACGGGCAGTACGTCCCACGACACGCGCATCATTTTCGTGGAAGTGGATGGCCATGCCTTTTCGGGTTCCGACCAGCAGTGTCTGATACCCGTCCGTAACGTGCACCCAAGCCAAATGGTCGCCTTCATCCAGATCAATCGCAATCAGTCCATTTTTGCGCGCGCTGTCGTAAGCGTTCAGCTTTGTACGCTTGATGACACCTTGGCGGGTGACCATACAGAGGTATTTATCCTCTTCAAACTCGGAGACTTTGATCATTGAGGTGATTTTTTCTTCCGCTTCCAATGGGAAGAGGTTGACCACATTGGTTCCCTTGGCTGTTCTGGCTCCCTCGGGTACCTCGTAGCACTTGAGACGGAAGACACGTCCCTTGGTAGTAAAGAACATCACGTAATCGTGGCTGGAACACAGGAACATGGTCTCGGCCACATCTTCCTCGCGCGTGGTCATACCCATAATGCCACGTCCGCCGCGCTTCTGCGATTTATAGACATCCATCGCCTGGCGCTTGATATAGCCAAGCTTGGTCATGGTCAGGACACAGTCCTCAACCGGGATCAGATCTTCAATATCGACCTCACCCGAAACAGGAGAGATTTCCGTGCGGCGCTCATCGCCATACTTATCCCGCATCTTGAGGCATTCATCCTTGACAATCGCCTTGATTTTATTCTCATCGCCAAGTATCGCCTGCAG
>JAEZJA010000089.1 GCA_023415895.1 Bacillota bacterium | reverse complement strand
ATGCTCAGTTGATCCGCACACGGGACAGGGGGAGTGGGGGAGCAGATGCGCGGCCAGAATGCCCGCCTGCGCGCCGAAAAAAAGCGCCTCCATGCGGTCATAGGCTGTCTTGGCAGAAAGATAAGCGTCGTTCATCGTCTCAAACGCATGCTGCTTTTCTCCCAGTGCCGTCTGGCGCGCGTTCCACTGCTCCACGTCCGTATACAATGCACGCAGGGTCGTGATGCGGGACTCCTGCTCGCGCAGCTGGGCGGTCAGCCGCTCATACACCGCCCGGGCATCGTCCAGCGTCTGGTATTCCTCTTCGCTGCGCAGACACGCCTGTGTCAACTGCTGGCTACGTGCGGTCTGTGCTTCGATGAGACCATCCAGCTGTGTGCTCTTTTTTTGCAGGGCGTCAACCCTCTGACGCTGCGCCTCCATCGTCTCGTATTGGGGCAGAAGCTCCTGCAGCCGCATGCGCTGCCGATCAAGCTCCTGACGCTGCGTTTCGGTCTGCTGCTGTGTCTCCCAATCCCGATCCGCATTGGCTGCCGCGGCGGTAAGCTCCTGATGCTGACAGGAAAGCCTGTCCACCTCCTGCGCAGCCTTGTCCGCCTGCTTTCTGCTCTCAAGCAGCAGAGCGCGGTCCGCCGACAGCTCACCCGCCTTTTCGGCAAGGCGTATCGTTTCCTGCACCTGTGCCGTCTGCCGCGCAACCTCATCCATTTCCTCGCCACGGGCACACTCACGAAGCAGCTGTTCCCGCTTGGCTTCGATCTCTTCGGCCTGCGCCAAACTGACCGCCAGCTGTCGGCTGCGTTCGTCCAGCGCGGGCTGTCGTTTCGCAAGCTCGGCTGCCAGTGCTTTGTCTTGCTCGTTGTGTGCCTCAAGCAGCGTGCACAGCGCCGAAACGCCGAGCACACCGTTGGCTTCAACCGCTTGCAGCGCCTCGGTCACCGCATTTTCCGGCTGCTCATCGGGGGGCTGTATGAGGCGGCAATTGACAAGCATTCCGGCATTGACCGCTTCCAGTGCCGTGCTGATCGCGCGTGTCTGGGCCGTTAGCTCTTGCTGGATGTCCCGGAAGATACCGGTATCAAATATGCGGCGGAAGATCTCCGCCCGCTCATCGCTTCCCGCCAGCAGCAGCCGCAGAAATTCCCCCTGCGCCAGCATACACAGCTGCTTGAACTGCTTGTGATTGATACGCAGCAGCTCCTCCACACAGCGGGTTACCTCGCCGATTTTGGAGACCGAGCGCTTGTCGGGATAAATCAGCTCGGCGGAGGCCGGCTGCCGGGTCGTGCCCTCGCCCCGCACCTTGGGACGGATATACTCGGGCTGCCGCCAAACGGTATATTCCTGCCCCCGATGTTCAAACACCAACCGGACAAAGGTATCCGTATCGGGTGAAGCGAAATCGCTGCGCAACCCGTCGGCACCGCGGCTGCTGCCGCTGGCCTCCCCGAATAACGCATAGGAGATGCCGTCAAAGATGGTCGTTTTGCCCGCGCCCGTATCTCCCGTAATCAGAAACAAACCGCGTCCTCCCAGACGGGTGAAATCAATCTCGCACACTCCCGCATAGGGGCCGAATGCACTCATCGTCAGCTGCAGCGGTTTCACAGCGTCTCCTCCCTTTTTACCTTGGCAATTACCTCATCCAGCAGCGTGCATTGCTCCTGCGACAGGGGATTGCCGTGCACTTGCTCATAAAACGCTTGAAATAGTTCTCCTTCGCTTTTCTGTGTCAGCGGATCAACAATTGCTTCCTCTGACAGCCGCCGCTGTGCCGCTTCCAGCTCCACGTGCATCAGATTGGGGTACACCATGCGCAGATGCCCGGCCGGATCCAGGACCGTCTCGTCGGTCAGCACCGCATAGATATAATCCTCGCAGTCCTCGGGATGCGCCCGCCCGGCGGTCAACAGCTCGTCCAACCCGCCGCGCAGGCGCCGAAGGTCATGCAGCGGCACAAGAGGCAGCAGCGTGTACTCTATCTCTCCTTTTGGGCCCATCGTCACCAGCGGCATACTCTTGTGCTGGCGCACCTCGGAAAGAGAGTATTTCAAGGGCGAACCGGCATAACGTACCGTCTCGCGTCCCATACGCTGCGCGCCGTGCAGATGGCCGAGCGCCACATAATCAAAGCCGTCAAAGCAGGAGACATCCACATTGTCACTGCCGCCCACCGACACCATTTCCGAATCGCAGGTTTCGGGAGCTTGTCCCGCTGCACAGACGAATTGGTGGGCCACCAGGATGTTGCGCTCGTTGCTGTCCAGCGGCAGTCCACGCAGCGCCGCCCGCACCGCTTCGTCGGTTGTGGAGACCTCTTCCTCGAGCGCTGTGCGCACCATCACGGGCTTGAGAAAGGGCAACAAATACACATGAACCGGCCCAAACTCATCCTTGAGCGTCACGCAGGGCACCTGCCCGTCGTAGCGTCCGGCAATGTGCACTCCTCGCTCGGCCAGCAGGCGGCTGGCGAAATCCAGACGTTCGGGTGAATCGTGGTTGCCCGAAACGGCAAGCACCGCGATACCGGCACGATTGAGCTCACACAAAAACTCGTCCAGCACATTGACCGCTTCCGCTGGAGGCACCGAACGGTCGTAAATATCCCCTGCAATCAGTACGGCATCCACCTTGTTGTCCACCGCTGCCTGCAGCACAGACCGGAGTATCGCCCGCTGATCCTCGATCATGGACACCTCCAGCACATATTTCCCCAAATGAAGATCCGCCAGATGAAGCAGTCGCATAAACCGGCCCCTTTCTTGCTCGAGTGTTATGGGTATCAGTATAATGCAAAAGTCACGACTTTTCCAGTTATAATCCTTCCATAAGACCCTTCAAAGACAAAAAGGACAGGAAACAGAGAACAATCCCCGTTTCCTGTCCCTTATGGTATCCGGCCTAAGATCGCTTCCTGGTTACCGTTATAACCCAATCGGTAGGTATCCGGTTATCGTCTCGGACGCACAAGATAAAACACATATAGCAGGAAGGCGACAAGCATGATCCAGAAGGAAATGGATCCTACATAAGCCAGGATCACTTTTAATACAAAGGCCAACGCTGCACCCAAGAAAATTTGCACGAAGATCAGGAAAACGGCCGCGGCAATCATGATAGTAATTACATAACATAACAAAAATCTGACACGATGGTAATCGGATTCACCCGGGACGGGAGTCATTTTATTTTTAAAACAGACTGCCAACAGCGGAGTAATAGCAAATATCAACATAGCCAACGCGGCAGCGTAGGGAATAATCGCTCTTACGGCTGGGATAAGTCCAAACACCCAGGTGGTAGCTTCCAGCGTCCCTATTGCAAGGCCAACCAGCATTGCCAGGAAACAACCCATGAACAGGCCTCCTTTATACATAGTACCAAGCCCTAACAGCTAGGGTTAGTACAGTATATGCGGGCTTATCCACTTTGACAGCGCGCATACCCATCGGTGGGTGTACTTAGGCATATGCTTTTAGAAATATTTTGAAAAATTTTCCGTAGGAACAATTTCGCAGTGGATTGTACGTTTTCGTTGTGCTATAATAATACCAATCGTCGCGAATGTCCCTTCGCGATGAGAATAACAGGGGGGCGTAAAGGTTTCGACGGGGATTGTGAATCAAGGTAAGCGAGTAGCGGTGCGGACCCGCTATAAAAGCCGCAACTTTTTAAAGTAAACGACAACAATACTGTTGCTTTAGCGGCCTAATCTAGGCTGCTCGTCTTTACCCGGAGCACCGCGGCCGGGATAAAGGCGTCGATTAGCGGTGAACGTGAACGGAAATTCGCCGCGCTTTCCGTCATGACTCAGCGACTACCGTAGCCGGAAGCCTGCCACTTGGCGTCCGGTGAGGGGAATCTCAAACAATTGGCTGCACTCGGAGAAAGCCTTGGTAAGTAGTTTTCGGACAGGGGTTCGACTCCCCTCGCCTCCACCAAATAAAAGCCTTAAAAACACACCGTTTTTGGGGCTTTTACTTTTTTGTCTGCTCCGGAGTATGGGCCTTGGAAATTAATGAACTTGGGAAAGTCGTATAGGATATGAAAACCTACGCGGACCCGGATTTTGACAAAGAGCCCAAAAAAGAAAAGGCTACTGGCGAATTGCCAATAGCCAAATTCATAAAAAGAAAAGCAGGGAACGCATCTTGCATTCCC
>JAEZJA010000063.1 GCA_023415895.1 Bacillota bacterium | reverse complement strand
GGAGACAGACGCTTGCAGAAGGAGTAAAAGCTTTGGTATCGGCCGCCCTCGCCGCGTTCGCGCAGCAGCTCGATGATGAGGCCGCGTCCCAGGTTCTTTACAGCCAGCAAACCGAAGCGGATGCCTTCACCGCTGACGGTAAAGCCTAACCCGCTTTCATTGACAGAGGGAGGCAACACGCGGATACCCAAGCGGTCACACTCGGCAATATACCCGGCCACCTTGCCGCTGCCGTCGAGTACACTGGTCAGCAGCGCCGCCATGTATTGTTGCGCATAGTGACATTTGAGCCAGGCCGTCTGATAGGCGACCAATGCATAGGAGGTAGCATGCGCTTTATTAAAGGCATACGAAGCAAAGGAGGACATCTCATTGAAGATACGCTCAGCCGTTTCGGCGGGAATGCCCCGCTTGACACAGCCTTCAACCGGCGTTTCCCCTGCCGCTTCCGCGCCGTTGGTTCCGTATAAAAAAATCTGGCGTTCGCGCTCCATGACCTCATGCTTTTTCTTGGACATGGCGCGGCGCACAATATCGGCGCGTCCCAGCGAATACCCCGCCAACTCCCGGAAAATCTGCATGACCTGCTCCTGATACACGATGCAGCCGTTGGTCACCTTGAGGATGGGCTGCAGGCGGGGATGGGTATAGCGGATCTGTTCGGGATGATGATGACTGTTGATGTATTTAGGGATGGAATCCATCGGGCCGGGACGATACAGCGCGATGACGGCAATCAGGTCTTCAAAACAGGTTGGCCGCAGGCTCATCAGCACCCGTTTCATGCCCGCCGATTCAAACTGAAAAACGCCCTCGGTATTGCCTTGTGCCATCATGGAATAGACCGCCTGGTCGTCCATAGGGATGGACTGTATCGAGAAGCCCGGGCTCTGGTCGGCAATCATTTTTTGCGCGTCGTCGATCACCGTCAGGTTGCGCAGCCCCAAAAAGTCCATCTTTAATAACCCGAGCTCCTCCAGCACGGTCATGGTATACTGCGTGGCAACGAGGTCCCCGTTGAGACACAGCGGCACATAATCGCTGACCGGCTTCGCCGTGATAACCACACCCGCCGCGTGGGTAGAAGCGTGGCGGGGCATACCCTCCACCTTGCGTGCCATATCCATCAGCTCACGAATGCGTTCATCGCTGTCGACCATGTCCCGCAGCGGCTTGGACTGCTGCAGCGCCTGCTCCAGCGTCATACCGGGAGCCCATGGGACGAGCTTGGCCGTCTGGTCGGCCAATGCATACGGCAGACCGAGTGCTCGCGCCACATCGCGAATGGCCGCCCGCGCGGCCATGGTGCCGAAGGTCACGATCTGCGCGACATGATCGGCCCCGTATTTTTGTATCACATAATCAATTACTTGCTGGCGCTTCTCATTGCAAAAATCGATGTCAAAATCGGGCATGCTGACCCGTTCGGGATTGAGAAACCGTTCAAACAGCAAGTTGTAGGCCAATGGGTCAATGGCCGTAATGCCGATGCAATAGGCGCACAGGCTGGCCGCGCCCGAACCGCGTCCCGGCCCCACAGGAATGTCATGGGATTTGGCATATTGCACGAAATCGTTGACGATTAGATAATAATTGACATAGCCCATCTGTTCAATGGTGGACAGCTCGTATTCCAGCCTTTGCACCACGGCCTCATCGGGATGCTCGCCGTAATGCTTGTAAAGCCCCGCATAGCATTGCTCACGGAAATAGGCCACGCTGTCCCCGCCGGGCGCGTGAAAATCGGGGAGATGCGTTTGCCCAAAGGTGAAATCCACGCGGCACTGATCGGCAATGCGCACCGTATTGTTAAAGGCTTCCTCCAGTTCGGGAAAAAGCGCCCTCATCTCTTCTTCTGATTTGAGATAGAATTCCTCCGTCTCAAAAGCCATGGTAGACGGCTGGTCAATGGTGGTGTTTGTCTGGATGCATACCAGCACCCTCTGCATTTTGGCATCCTCACGCGTCAGATAATGTACATCGTTGGTACATACAAGGGGAATCCCCGTGCGGCGCGCCAATTTTATCAGACGGGGGTTGATGCTGCGCTGTTCGGTCAGGCCGTGATCCTGCAGCTCCAGATAAAAGTTACCCCGGCCGAAGAGCGAATCGTACCACAGAGCCGTCTGCTCGGCCGCCTCGTCCCGCCCCTGCATCAGAGCACGCGGAATCTCACCCGCCAGGCAGGCAGACAGCGCAATTAGACCCTCATGATACCGCTCCAGCAGTTCCCGATCAACACGCGGGCGGCTGTAAAACCCTTCCGTCCAAGCGGACGACACCATCTTCATAAGATTGAGGTAACCCGTTTCATTTTTGCACAGCAGCACCAGATGCGCGTTCTCACTGTCCAGCTCGTGTGTTTTATCCAGACGCGAACGTGCCGCCACATAGATCTCGCAGCCAATAATGGGCTGGATGCCTTGCTTGATGGCAGCCTTATAAAACTCGATCGCGCCGTACATTACGCCGTGATCGGTCATTGCCACAGCCGTCTGCCCCAGCTCTTTGGCACGAGCAACCAGCTGCTTGATGCGGCAGGCGCCGTCGAGCAGACTGTATTCGCTGTGCACATGCAGATGGACAAAGCCGGACATAACGGATCTCCTTTCAAGCGGGTAGACACTTCAATGTATGTTCAGGGCAGCTTCTCGGCAAATTCCAAAATGCGCTGCAAGCGGTGATTGACGCCCGAGCGGCTGAGTGGCTGCGACAGCATCTCCCCCAGCTCACGCAGGGACATATCGGGATTGTCCAGCCGCAGCCGGGCAAGCTCGCGCAGGTCTTCGGACAACCCGTCCCACCGCTGCTGCTCCTCAATCTTCCGAATCACCTCTGCCTGCGCCAAGGAGGCCGCAATGGTCTTATCCAAATTGGCGCTTTCACAGTTGGTCAGCCGGTTGGCCGTATTGCGTACATTTTTGACAATACTGACATTCATCATTTCGAGCGCAGCATTGGGAGCCCCCATCATCGTCAGGCAATCCTCAATCTGTTCGCTCTCCTTCAAATAGATCACATGATTTCCCTTACGTCGAACTGCCCTAGCGTTGAAACCCAATTCACGCATCAGGGTCAGAATATCCCGGCTGAGATTGTAATAGGAAACACTGAATTCCATGT
>JAEZJA010000254.1 GCA_023415895.1 Bacillota bacterium | reverse complement strand
TGCAGTCGTGTTCGCTGCTCCGTTAAACCAGACCGTTTTCTCAGCAAACAACATCGTTTCTACACCCATCGCTGTTCAGGATGAGGTTTCAGAGGTCGTGACAACAAACTCTGAAACCCCCATTGTGGACACCGTAAACGCTACAAGCACCGAAACCGCAACCTACACATTCACAGCCAGTGAAGCGTATACCGTCGCAGACGGTAAGCTGACGGTCAATCTGGAGGTTGTTTCTGACGAAACAACCATCGCGGCCTTGTTGGCAGATATCGTAAGCGACGCTAACGTTGACTATCCCGACGCCAACTTCACCGCCGCCGATATCGTTGCTATCAAAGTCACCACCGCAACAGGGACCTACATTTCCCAAGCGATGTCGGCTCTGGTTTCTGCAGAGTATCTGTCAGCCCTGCAGCTGAACCTGCAATCCGTGGATTTTAGCGGTGCCACCTTCCGGTACAACACCATTCCGGCCAGCATGTTCCTCAACTTTACCGCATTAAACAATGTGGTGCTGCCGGAGGGTATCGTCACCATCAGCACAAAGGCCTTTGAAAAAACCACGGCGCTGACGACGCTCACGTTGCCCAGCACACTCAAAAACATCGGCATAGCGGCATTCCGCAGCAGCGGTATTGCGAGCCTGACCTTCCCTGCAACTTTGCAGAGAGTGGAAACCAATGCTTTTGCTTACACTCCTAATTTTATGGGTACAAGGGCTATTACAAACGCCGATACCGGTCTTACCTATAATGTTGTGGAATATCCCGCCAGTGTGATCTGCGTCGGCGATAACACCCACATGATCTATTCCTTGACCGGCTCCTATGACTGTGCTCCCAGACAGATGTACTTAAACAGCAAAGTAAGCGGTATTTCCTATCACGGTGAAGGCAGCCCGGCGCTGTTTACCCACCTGCTTTCTGCTCCCAACTGGAAAACCTCCTATTTTGATTTTAAAGACAGCGGCCTGACCGAAAAAGAACTTTCTCTGATCCCCTTTACCTCTGTATCCAGTTCCGATTCCACGGTAAGAACCTGTTTCTTTGATATCCGTGGATGCGACATGGACTGGAACACCTATATCGGAGCAAAACTTCTTGCCAACATCAAAAAGTTCAACGAAGAAAACCCCAACGCCCGGGTATTGTATGACGAAGAGGGGATCCCTCATGAAGACGTGTACACTCCCGTTGCTGTGGATGTCACCCTGTCCACGGGGGAAACCCTGGACGCCGCCCTCATCGAATGGGCGAATTTGCAGGGCGCTACCGGTACCGCTGCTACGGCTTTGATCGCTACGATCACCGACCTGACAGTCACCACCCAAGCCGGAGTCACCCTGACAACTGCCGATTTCACCACGATCACCTCTAAAATCGGACAATCCCTTCGTCATGTAAATCTGACCAATGCCGTAGCCACGGACAACACCATTCCGGCCAGTGCTTTTTCTGGACTGACAAAACTGGCGACAGTCGCTTTACCTGACGAATTAACCGTTATTTCCGCCAAGGCGTTTTATAACACCGGCTTACAAGCCATCGCTTTTCCGGCAACGCTGGTAACGATCGGCGATCAGGCCTTTGACATGTGTTATTCCTTGGGCGGCGCCTGTATCCTCCCCAACGGGCTGACCACTCTGGGCAACAATGTGTTCCCCGGTGCCAGCTTTACCAGTCTGGAGTATCACGGTACTGTCGATCTGAAGCTCATCACCAACTTCTCTTTCTCCTGCGAGACCTCCTTGGAATACATTGACGTGCGGGGAACCAAAACCGTCACTTACAATTCCTTGCCCACCACCTGGAACGCATTGGAAGAGGGACATTTCGACTATTGCAGCATCGATCATGTGTACAATTCTTCCCGCTGGCTGTATCTCCTTCAGAAACGCGGCGTGTTGTTGACGCTGCATCATCAGTATGAAGATTACACCGATCTCGAGACCATGCTCAGCGAAAACATGTATGGCAAGACCAACGCAGACTATCCTCAGGAGTCTGACGTGGAGCTGTTCACCTATGATTTCAGCCGGTTGAACCTGTGGGATTTTGACGAGTCTGGATCCAGCAACAACATCTACACCGATGAAGCCGGCAACACCGCTCGTCTTTTGGCCCTTTCTGACGGCACCTATCGTTGGGAAGTGTATTTCAACACCTCTTACAACGCCTTGCCGGATGCGGGCAACTATTCCGGCGCCGCCGTCAACAGCCAGAATGTCTGTACCGATATGACCCGGTTGGAAGCCCGTATCAGAAGCCTGCTGATCGGTTCTGTGGAGCTGTACAACGAGAACAACGGCACGACCCTGACGGTTGCTCCTCTGGGAACGGCAGCCGCTCGCGGTGATGTGAACTATCAGATCACCCAACTACGCATAACTTCCAACCCCAGCAAATACATTTCCACCAGCTTGTTTAACCGCATCCTTCCCGCCGACGGATTTGTCAACCTCAAGACAATGGATCTCTCCGGCATGAAGGTGGTCAACTCCTACAACGCCGCTTCCAGAACCGGCACTGAAGCCGTGTGCAACACCTTTGCCAACATGAACTTCAATCTTTCCGGCGGTATCCTGTCCTATCGGGATGCCAATGACAACCTCGTGCAGTTTGGCAACGTTTATGGATGCCTCTACCCCGAACTGACCGAGTTGGTTCTGCCCCGTACATTGACCAAAATTGAGAATCAGGCTTTGAGAAACCTGCCCAAACTGGCCGCTCTGGATCTTCCGGACACGGTGAAAACCATCGGGCGCTGGAACTTCAACCTGGATACTTCTCTGAAAACGGTGAAATTACCCGCCGGTTTGGAAGACATTACTTCCGACCTTTCCGGCTATAACATCCTGGTAGCTCCCAACCACATTTCCGATGTAACTTGGAACTATCATGGAACAAGCCTGAATGCCGCTTCCCACGCCTATCTGGTGAACAGCATCAACAACAGCAAACCGGTGAAACTGGACTTCAGATACAGCTGCATCACCGCCGAGGATCTCTTGGCGATGAATGTATCCACTCTGACCTATCTGGATATCACGGGATCTGCCGTGGAAGATGTCCAGGGCGGTACTGCGGAATATCAGACTCTTATGGCGTTTCTGAACACCCTGCGCAATAGCGGTGTGGAAGTGCACACGACGCTGGATCTGTATACCGACGATGCCGGTAATACCTCCCGCATCCTTCTGCTGCCCGACGGAACCTACAAATGGGAACTGCACTTCAGCACTTCCTACAACGCACTGCCCGATGACGGCAACTACAAAGGCGCCGCTGCCAACGCCCAGAACGTCAGCACCGATATGACCCGTCTGGAAGCTCGTGTCAGAAGCTTGCTGATTGGTGCCGTGGAGCTGTTCAATCAGAACAACAGCGCCCAGTTGTCTGTGTCACCTCTGGGTACCGGCAATAACATTGGGGATATCAACTACCAAATCACGGAGCTGAAGATCACGGCAAACCGTGAGAAATACATCTCCATGAGCTTGTTCAACCGTATCCTGCCCTCTGACGGATTTGTCAATCTGAAGAAGTTGGATATTGCGGATATCAACGTTGTGGACTCCTACAACGCCGCTTCCAGAACCGGTACCGAAGCCGTGTGCAACGTGCTATCCAACCTGAACTTCCAGCTGTCCGGCGGCGTTATGTACTATCGCGACGCCAACAACAACCTGGTGCAGTATGGCGCAACTTTCGGCTGCCTGTATCCAGAACTCACCACATTGATCCTGCCGGATTCTTTGAAATCCATTAGTAATCAGGCGTTGAGAAATCTTCCGAAACTGGTGGAGATCAAGTTCCCCGATACCATCACTTCCATCGGCCGTTGGGTGTTTAATCAGGACGTTGCTTTGAAAACCATCGAGCTGCCGGATGAACTCGTCAGCATTGTTTCCGATGTCGCCGGCTATAACGTTTTGGTCACGGCCAATCACATCACCGGTGTCACCTGGAGCTACCATGGTACAAAACTCAACGATGCCTCCCATGCCTATATCGTCAACAGCATCAACAACAGTAATGCCGTGAAACTTGACCTCAGCAACAGCTGCATTACGGTTCAGGATCTTCTTGCAATGAACGTTTCCTCACTCACATATCTGGACATTACCGGATCCGCCATTGAAAATGTTGAAGTCGGCACACAAGAGTATGACGACCTCATGGCCTTCTTGGACGGTATCCGTAATAGCGGAGCGGAGTTGCACACGAATTTGTAATTTTCTCTTCAGGGGCGTTGCAAAGACGCACGTTGGTTCCGAATGATCGTGCGTCACGAAGAGACGAAAGAAA